>CAIVTL010000641.1 GCA_903908785.1 Caldifarciminota bacterium
GACGACGAGGCACGGGCCCTGCTCGAAGAGTTGGGGCTGCCGTTTGCCAAGGGCAAGCAGTAATGGCGCGCCGATGCTGGATCGTCAAGTCGCAGCGGGAGCCGAAGTTCAAGGTGCGCCAGCACAACCGTTGCCACCGTTGCTTCCGCTCGCGCGCCGTGTACCGGGAGTTCATGCTCTGCCGGCTCTGCTTCCGCGAACTGGCACTGCGCGGCGAAATACCGGGCGTGCGCAAGGCGACCTGGTAAGGAGGAGTATTGGACCCTTTTGCTGATTTCCTGACCCGAATCCGGAACGGCCTCCGCATCCGGCAGAAGGACGTGTCCGCGCCGTACGCACGAATGAAATACGAACTGGCGCGCGTGCTGCTTGAAGAGGGTTTCATCAGCAATTTCCAGGTTGACGGCGAGGGAATCGGCAAGCGTATCATCGTCAGCCTGAAATACGACGAGGACGGTGCCTCGGTTATTCGTGGTATCGAGCTGCTCTCGCGCCAGAGCCGTCGGGTGCACGTTGGAACGGACGACATACCGAAGGTCATCGGCGGGCTCGGCGTGGCGATCCTGACGACGTCACGAGGTGTGATGACCGACCGAGACGCGCGGCGCAAGCGCGTCGGCGGTGAACTTCTCTGCAAGGTCTGGTAGCGATGGCAAAGTCATATCGCCCAATGGCAGTTCCGGCCGGTGTGGAGACCAATGTCCAGCCCGACCAAGTGACCGTGAAGGGTAAGCTTGGTACGCTGTCGGTGCCGGTGCTGGCCGGTTTGACCGTGAAGGTAGCAGATGGGCAGGTCGTGGTGGATTCCGTTCCCGGCATCCCGCGCATGCATGTCGGTTCACTGCGGGCACATCTCGGCAATGCTTTCGTAGGCGTGACCCAGGGATACCAGAGGATACTCGAACTGCGCGGAATGGGATACAAGGCGCAGAAGACCAAGGATGGCATCCAGGTTACCTGTGGTTTCTCACACCCGGTAAATTTCCCGGCTCCCGCCGGCGTGACGATGGACGTTAGCCAGGTGCCCGACCCGGATGACACCAAGTTGCAGATGTTCGAGATCCTGGTGCGCGGGTTCGACCGCCACGCGGTCGGCCAGCTCGCCGCGGTCATCCACGGGACAAAGCCGCCGGACGTGTATCGGGGCAAGGGCATCCGGTACAAGGGCGAGCACGTGCGCAAGAAGCAGGGCAAGCGCGCGGCCGGCACCCAGACGGCCTAGCCGCTCAAGCACAAGGTCCGAAGTCGGGATGGGGATTTTGGAGTTCGGCCTTTCTACTTTCCACTTTTCTCGGAGGGCCCCATCGTCTAGTCTGGTCTAGGACATTTGGTTCTCAGCCAAGAGACTGCGGTTCAAATCCGCATGGGGCTATCAGGCGGCCTTCCGAGGCCGCCTTCCTCGTTCAAGGAGAGTCGGCAAGTCGTAAGGACGAAGGACAAAGCAATGAGGAAATGGGAAAGTCCAGAGTCCGATTCCGCACCTCTGACTTCTAGTATCCAACTTCTGACATCTGACTTCACCCGTTCCCCCTCTCCTGACTCCTAACTGCCAGCTCACTGACTCCTTCTTCCCTTCGGACTCGGCAAGTACTCCGTCTTCAGGTTGTGCAGGCCGGCAAAGAGGTTCGCACGGATGCGCGGGTCATCGGCGTAGAGCCGCTTGAGGAACCTGCGCACCGTCCCGCGCGAGCTGGAGCGTTCGAACGGACAGCGGTTGCGCACGGGTTTGATACCGGTGCCTCTGAGGTAGCGCAGCACCATGTCCTTGTCCACGTAATAGAGCGGACGGACGATGACCAGCTTGCCATCGAACAGCGGCTGGGATGGCAGGATGGTCCGGGCCGAGGACGTGTAGAGCAGATTCATCAGGAACGTTTCGTTGACGTCGTCCAGGTTGTGGGCAAGCGCGAGCTTCCGGGTGCCCAGTTTCTCGCAGCACTCGAAGAGCGCCTTGCGCCGTTCGCGGGCGCAGGTGTAGCAGGAATCTCGTCCGGTGCGTCTCACGCTTCCCGGCACGTCCGTCCGGGCGACCGCGCAGTCAACGCCGATGCTCTCACAGGCCTTCACGACCCGCGCCGAGTTCCAGCCGTCGAACCCCGGGTCGACGTGGACCGCACGCAGGTCCCAGCCGCGCCGGCCCGTGCGGTTCAGAGCCTCGAGCAGGTGGAGCAGGCAGAGACTGTCCGCGCCGCCGGAGACGCCCACGATGACAGTTTCGCCGTCGGCAATCAGCCGATTCGAGCCGAGGGACTTGTGGGCGAGCCGACCGACGCGTTTAGTGACCCAGCTCATGGGAAGGCGAGGAGAGCAGGCGAGGGTTCCGGGGTTCTGGGGTTCAAGGGTTCAAGTTGGGGCATTCGGACTTGGGACTTCATTCGGAATTCGGGTTTCGGCCTTCGGGCTTTCCTCAATCGGGCAGCTTCACCTGCGGGTACTTGGCCAGCCGGTCGTAGAAGAGTTGCCGGATTTCGGCCAGCCGTTCCTGGGTCTTTGCCTCGAAGCGGAGGACGAGTACCCCCTGCGTGTTGGAGGCGCGGACCAGGCCCCAGCCGTCGGGGAAGACCACCCGCGCGCCATCGATGTCGATGACCTTGTACTGGGTCTTGAAGTAGTCGCGCAGTTCGTCCACAATCTTGAACTTCAGGTCGTCCGGGCAGTCGGCGCGCAGTTCCGGCGTGACCGGGTAGCTGGGCATCTCGGCCGCCAGTTCGGATAGCTTCCGGCCGGTGGAGGCCATGATGCTGAGCAGGCGCAGGGAAGCGTACAGTGCGTCGTCGTACCCATAGTAGTTGTCCGCGAAGAACATATGGCCTGACATTTCACCGGCCAGCAACGCGCCCTCCTCCTTCATCTTGGCCTTGATGAGCGAGTGGCCGGTCTTCCACATCAGCGGCGTGCCGCCGACGCGTTCCAGGTACTCTACCAGTCCCTGCGAGCACTTTACCTCGAACACAATCTTCGCGCCCGGGTGCTTTGCGATGACCTCGGTCGCGCAGATCCCAAGCAGCCGGTCGCCGTACACCGAGTTGCCCTCTTCGTCGATGGCGCCGATGCGGTCGGAATCGCCGTCATACCCGATGCCGCAGTCAAAGTTCTTGTCCAGCACCAGGTCGGTTAACTGCTTCATGTACTTGGGTACGGTCGGGTCCGGCACGTGGGCCGGGAAGTTCCCGTCCGGCTGCAGGTTGATGTATTCGGGGCTGACTTTGGTGCCGGCAAACAGCCGTTCGAGCAGAACGCCGGCGGCACCGTTGCCCGGGTCGAACGCCACGCGGAGCGGGCTGGAGATACAGACCTTGGACCGGACCGTCTCGATGTACGCCGGGATTACATCCTTCGAGCTCAGCCTGCCCTTACCCTGCTTGAACCCGCCCGCCTCCATCACGCGGCGCAGAGCCTGGATTTCCTCGCCGTAGATGGTCGTCTTGTCCATTCCGACCTTGAACCCGTTGTAGGGCGGCGGGTTGTGGCTGGCGGTCACCATCACACCGGCATTCGCATCGAGATGGAATTGCGAGAAGTAGAAAGTCGGGGTCGGCACCACGCCGATGTCCACCACGTCGAGCCCGGTAGAGAGGATACCGTCGGTCAGCGCTTTCTGGATGCGCGGGCCGGAAAGCCGTACGTCGCGGCCGACCGGGCAGAGCGTTGCCCCGTGCTCCAGCGCGTAGGTGCCGTAGGCCTGGCCGAGGCGATAGACGTCGTTGTCCTGCAGTTCGGTCTCCGCGATGCCGCGGATGTCGTATTCTCTGAATATCAGCGGGTTCATGTCCGAATTCTAGCAGAGAATGGCACGGAGGCAATTCAGGAACAGGGGTCAGGGATTAGGGGCCAGGGACTGGGGAGGAGGGGAGAAGTCAGAAGTGGGGAAGGCGGAAAGGCAAGGAGGAAGGAGGAACAAGGGCGAAGTCAGAAGCCAGATGTCGGGAGTCAGTCGGACGCGGACCGGCCAGCCGGAACCTCTTCAGCAATCATGTTCCCTCTCTGTCTGGTCCCCGACCCTAACCCC
>CAIVTL010000642.1 GCA_903908785.1 Caldifarciminota bacterium
GCCTGGCACCCTATCGCATCTCCAACCAGACGCACCCGGAAAGCCTCCATGTCCCGGCCATGGTTATCGCCGGAGGCAACGACCGTTCGGCCCCGGCCGCTACGGTGCGCCGCGAGTTCTTCGAGCCCTGCCCGGCTCCCTGCTACTACGTGCTGGTCCGCGCGGGCGGCCACAATGGCTTCCTCGATATCACCTCCTGGCTTGAAGACCGATTCGAGCCGTTCGACCGGGTCGTCCAACTGCAAGCGACACGCGCGTACGTAACTGCCTTCCTGCAGGTCTATCTTGCCGGCGACAAACGCTACCTCTCCTGGCTGGTCGACCCGAAGCTGAGCGCGGGTTCCGGCGCTACGGTGGAGCACAAATGAGTCCGTCCGCTTCCGCCACTCGCAACTCGCAACTCATAACTCGTAACTCTCCGCTCATCTCCGTCTGCTCCGAAATCGGCCGCGGCCATCCCTCTTACCTGGACTCGGTTCTCGTCGTGCTGTCGCGCCTCTGCGCCAGCCCGACTGACTGCCATACGATATTTGAGCTGTGTGCCGGGGTTTCAGGGTTAGCTTGGGGTCTGGCACGCTCGGCGTACCGCTTCGGGGGCCAGGGTGGCCTGTCCACATCGCTGTATAACCATCTCCGCTCTCCTCATGCAGGGCCGTCGCGCCTGCAGCTTGCGATGCTCGGCCGCAGCCTCAGAGAACGGTTCGCCGGCTTCGAGGGCATCTGCCTGGTGGACCACCCGCTACTCGCCCATATCCTCGCCCCGGTCTGCCGTGTGGCCTACATCCACGGCGAGATTGCAGCGCCGGGTCTCTCCGCAGTCCCCAGCGCGTGGCGGACCTTTGTTCCGCTCGAATCGACTCGCGAGAAGCTGTTAGCTGTCGGCTGTCAGCCGTCAGCGGTCACCGTCACCGGGCTGCTGGTTGAGCCTGACCTGGTGGCGGCTGCCGAGGCTTCTTACCAGGCGAGACTTCCTCGTCTTGAATCTGACCGGCCTCTCGTTGTGGGTCTGTTCCTCTCCGGGGCGCGGCCGCGACCTCACACCAGTCGTCTCATGGCCTGCGTCGAGTCCCTGGCCGCGTCCGGACACCTGTCTGTCGTATTCCCGGGCACCGGAGCGCCAGGCGCTACCAAGATGCGGTCGGAACTTAACCGTCGTGGCGTTCCGGACGGCGCTGTTCACCTCGTCTCGGCCCGTGGCCGTAACGACGAAACCAGACGCACCGCCGAGTTGCTCCCCAGCCTTGACGTGATGGTCGCAGCCGCCCATGAACGCACCAACTGGGCCATAGGTCTCGGCCTGCCCATGTTCGCGCTCCTCCCGCACATCGGCCCCTTTGCCCGGGAGAACTTCGAGTTCGCCTCGAAACAGGGCACCTGCCTGCCTGTCACCACGCTGTCGGATGCAGACCGGTTCGGGTCTGCGCTCGCCGAACTCCGCCGCTCCGGCCGGCTCCTCGAAATGGCCCGCAACGGTTGGGGCCGACACGCCATCACCGGCGCGGCAACCACGGCCCGCGCCATCCTCGCCTCGGTCCCTTGATCCCTCGATCCCTCTATCCCGCTTCTTCTTGACAGTCGGGCCTATTTATGTATTCTAATACCTAAATGATTAATAATAGACACGCGACCGGCTCCGGCCCGTTCCGGGTCTCCGAGGCGGCCAACCTCGGCCTGCACGCGCTTGCCGTGCTTGCCGCCGGTTCGGAGCCGGTGGCCCGCACGCGCGAAATCGCGGCCCGGCTCAAGGCATCGGTCGCCCACCTGGCCAAGGTGATGGGCGCGCTTGAGCACGCCGGGCTCGTCGTAGGCACTCGCGGCCCGGCCGGCGGCTACCAGTTGGCGCGGCCCGCTTCGCGCATCTCCCTCAAGGAAATCTACGAGGCCATCGAAGGCCCGATGCAGGCCCGCGAGTGCCTGTTCGGCGAGCCGGTCTGCGAATCCCGGGGCTGCGTGCTGAGCAAGTACTTCGGCGGGCTCAACCGCGAGGTCATCCACAAGCTGGCCCGCACCCGGCTGACCGACCTGACTAAGGAATTCGGAGGTAAGAATGGGAAGTAAGCGCAAGATAATCAGGGTTGACGAAGAGAAATGCACCGGCTGCACCGAGTGCATCCCGAACTGCCCGGAAGGCGCGCTGCAGGTAATCGACGGCAAGGCGCGGCTGGTATCCGACCTGTTCTGCGACGGACTCGGCGCCTGCGTGGGCCACTGCCCGACCGGCGCCATGACCGTCGAGGAACGTGCGGCCGAGCCCTACGATGAAGCGAAGGTCATGGCCAACATAGTGAAAGCCGGCCCGAACACCATTGCCGCGCACCTCAAGCACCTCAAGGACCACAGCGCCTGTGAGTACTATGAACAGGCGATTGCCTACATGAGAGACCACAGCATAGTACCAGCCAGCATTTTGCAGAGCAAAGGC
>CAIVTL010000643.1 GCA_903908785.1 Caldifarciminota bacterium
CGACATTGAACTGCTTGCCGGGCTGGATGTGTTGGAGGTCATGACGAAGATGGCGTTTCTTGCGTCCGCGGTTCTGCCCTTGGCGTCGGTGACGCGGCCCTCATCGAAGACCTGCAGGAACAGGTCAAAGACCCTCGGGTGAGCCTTCTCCACCTCGTCCAGCAGGACAACTGAATAGGGTCTCGTCCGCAGCCTGCCGGTCAACTGCCCTTCCTCCTCATGACCAACATAGCCGGGCGGCGACCCGATGAGCTTGGCCGCGCTGTGCTCCTCCATGTACTCGGACATATCGAGCCGTATCATGTCGGCCTCGCTGCCGAAGAGAAACTCCGCCATCAGCTTCGCCAGTTGCGTCTTTCCCACCCCGGTGGGTCCGAGGAAGAGGAAGACCCCAAGCGGGCCGCGCCTTTGGGCCAGCCCGGCATGGGCCATGAGGAGCCGCCGGCACACGCGCTCCACCGCCTCATCCTGACCGATGAGCCGCTTCTTCAGGAACGAGTTGAGTTCCAGCAGCCGGGACTGCGCCATCCCTTCCAGGTGTCCGGTGACGACTTCCAGCGGTACGCCAATCTTATCGGACAACACCTGCGACACGGTCAGCTCTGTCACCTCGCCGCCAGTCTCCCGTCGTCCGTCATCCGTCACCCGTCTCCCGTTGCCCGGCATCATGCTCAGGACGGGAACCCGCGTTCGCGCCCCTGCCTTATCCACAAGGTCAATCGCCTTGTCGGGCAACTGATGGTCCGGGTCAAAGCGCACGGAAAGGTTCACTGCCGCCTCAAGGGCCTTGTCGGCAATCCGAACCTTGTGATGCTCCTCGCATTTCGGCCTCATGCCTCTGAGTATCGCCATCGTCTCATCGGCGCTTGGCTCGTTCACGATGACCTTCTCAAACCGCCGCTCCAAGGCCGAGTCCGGCTCAATGTACCGGCGGTATTCGGCGATGGTCGTGGCCCCTATGCAACTGAGGTTTCCCCGGGCCAGTGCAGGCTTCATGATATTGGCAGCATCCATGCTCCCCTCGGCCCTGCCCGCACCCACGACATTGTGCAGCTCATCAATAAAGAGAATCACCTCCGGATGCGCCTGCGCTTCCGCTATGATGCGCGTGAGCCTCTCTTCAAACTCACCCCGGTACTTGGTCCCTGCCACCAGACTGCCGATGTTCAACTCAATGATACGCTTGCCGCCAAGCAAATCCTGGTCCTTGCCTTCCGCGACCCGGATAGCCAGCGCTTCCACGATAGCGGTCTTACCCACCCCGGCTTCACCAACCAGCACCGGGTTGTTCTTGGTGCGGCGGACAAGAGTCTGGATGACCTGCAGCAACTCCTGCCGGCGTCCGATGATAGGGCCGAGCTTCCCTTCTCGGGCCTCTTGGGTCAGGTCGCGGCCGTAGCGGTCAAGATAGTGAGTCGCGGCTAAGTCCTGCTTCTGTTCACCCGGATGCACCTTCTCCGGCGCGGGACCCGCGCCGCCTTCCTGTTTGTCATTCCGAACGAAGTGAGGAATCTCGCGCGCCCCCTTCGACACTGCCGCCAGCGCCCGTTCCCGCAAGTCTGCCGGCTTCACCCCGGCCTCCGCAAGGACGCCGCTTATGACTTCACCCGGTTCCTCCAGTATTGCCGCCAGCAGATGAAGGCACGTAACTTGGGCTGGCTGCGCCATACGCTCTGCCCGTGCGAAGACCCGCCTGCAATCCTCACTTCGGTGAACTACCTTCTCGGTCCGCTTGAAGCTACCCTTGCCAAGCTTTGCCCGGATTTGCCGTCGCAGTTGTGTCGGGTCAAGCTCAAAGGCGCGTAGCACGTCCTCAACGCCGCTGCACTCGGCCCGCAGCAACTCCCGCACTTCCGGCGTCATGTCGGCGTTCTCGTCACCGAGCACCTTCTCAAGACTCAGAACACCCGCCAGCATGTGTTCCTTCTCGATGCATTGATGCTTCGCCGCCCCAGCCTCCGCCGCTGCTATCTGCCAGGCCAGCGATGCGCCGACTGATAGTCCCTTCATGCCTTAGTCTTCCTCCAATTCGCGGACGCGCTGCCGAGCACATTCGACCTGCTTCGGCCACTGGGGTGGGTTGAGTGCAATGAACTGTTTGTATGACCGCACCGCATCCTGGCTCCGGCCAAGTTTACTCTGCGCTATCCCCTTACCGTACCAGGCTAGTGCGATCCTCGGGTCAACTTCCAGAGCTTTGTCATAGCAGCGAATAGCCTCCTCGTCACGGCCCAGTGCATCGAGGCTGTTACCTTTGTTGTACCAGGCTACCGCGTACCGCGGGTCAAGTTCCAAGAGCTTGTCATAGCAGCGGATAGCCTCATCGTAGCGGCCTTCGCGGTCGAGGCTAAAACCCTTGCTGTGCAACTCCTTGGTCTTTGATGACTTCATCTCGGGGGGGACGAGAGCTCCGTCTTTTCCTTCCAACTCGTGGATGCGCTGCTTGGCATACTCGACCTGCTTCGCGTACTGGGCTGTGCCGAGCGCGATGAACTGCTTGTATGACCGCACGGCATCATGCTGCCGACCAAGCTTCTCCTGAGCCAGCGCGCTGTTGTACCAAGCCTCTGCATACCGTGGGTCGACTTCCAAGGCCATGTCTAAGCAGCGGACCGCGTCTTCACAGCGGCCCAGTCTGACGAGGCTGCTCCCTTTGTCGCCCCAAGCTGCCGCGTGCCGTGGGTCTATCTTCAATGTCCTGTCATAGCAGCAAATCGCCTCCTCGTAGCGGCCGAGGCTGGTCAGGCTGCACCCCTTGCCGTACCAGGCTTCTGCGTACCGCGGATCGAGCTCCAGTGCTCGGTCAAAGCAGCAAATGGTCTCCTCGTAGCGGCCCAAGCTGTCTAGGCTGCAGCCCCTGATGTACGATGCTACCGAGTCCCGCGGGTCAAGCGCCAGCGCCTCGTCACAGCATCGAACCGCCTCCTCGTACTGACCCAGGTTCTTGAGGGCGATACCCTTGTTGTGCCAGGTCACAGCGTCCCGCGGGTCAAGCTCCAAGGCCTTGTTGTAGCAGCGGATTGCCTCTTCATCGCGGCCAAGGCTGACGCCGCGCATGTTCCACTCCCATGCCTCTAGCGCTTCCGACTCCGGGGGGTTGAGGGCCTGGCCCTTTCCTTTCAACTCGCGGATACGTTGCTGCGCACAGGTGACCTGCTCCTCATCCTCGGGCGACGCTAGCGCGATGAACTGCGTGTACGACCGCACCGCATCCTGTCCCCGTCCAAGTGCCTCCTGTGCCTCTGCTTTGCTGCGCCAGGCTTGCGCGTCCTGGGGGTCGAGTTTCGAAGCTTCGTCATAGCAGCGGATCGCGACCTCGTTGCGACCCAGTTGCGCAAGACTAAGGCCTCTGTTGAACCACGCCAGCGCGAACTGCGGTTCCAGTTCCAGCGCCTTGTTGTGGCAACGGGCTGCGTCGTCGGGGCGACCAAGGAGGCTCAAGCAGAGTCCGTTAAAGCTCCACGATGCAGCGTGTCGTGGGTTCAATCTCAACGCTTCGTCGAAATCGCGAATCGCCTCGCCATAGCGACCCAGGTGATACAAACATCTGCCTCTGTTGCTCAGCTCGTACTCTCTTGATTGCGAGGAGTCTAGAAGCTGGTTAGGTTCTTCTACGCCCGGCTCATTGGTCCGCGGATTTGTCTCAAGTAGCTTGCCATAACAGCGGATTGCCTCTTCGTAACGTCCCAGTTGGCTCAGGCAAAGACCCAGGAAACTCCAAGCGCCGACGGCACGCGGGTTCATCTCTAACGCTTTGTTAAGGCAACGCACGGCTTGTTCCAACTGCCCTTTGGCGTACAGCCTTATACCTTCGAGGCCCAAGTCCTCTGCAACCTTGTGAACCGACTCCAGTCTCTTGTCGCGACAGCAGATAGCCTCGTCATACCGACCCAGACTGAGCAGGCTTCTTCTCTTGCCATTCCACGCTGTAGTGACCAGCGGATCGAGTCCGAGGGCTTCATCATAGCAGCGAATGGCCTCCTCGTGGAGACCCTGGTTTTCGAGGCCAGCGCCTTTGTTGCGCCAAGCCACTGCTAGTGCCGGGTCTGCATCCAGCGCCTTGTCATAGCAGCGCATGGCCTCCTCATGCCGGTCGAGAGCACGGAGCGTGACCCCCTTGTTGTTCCAGGCCAGCGCGAGTCGTGGGTCCAGTTCGATAGCCTTGTCATAGCAGAGCAGAGCTTCGTCAGGGCTGCCCAGGTTGGCGAAGCTGACCCCTTTGGAGTTCCACTCCTGTGCATCGAGCGCCTTCAGCACAGGTGGGGCAGTGACTTCTCCACACCAGACCTTGAGAAGCGACTCCAGCCTCCCCCTTAGTTCACAGAAGGACTGAAACCGCTCTGCAGGGTTCTTCTCCATGCAACGCTGGATAGTGGGGAACAGCGGCGAGTCCAGCCTTGGCACTTGGGCCTGTGAATGCAGGCGATGCATTTCTCTCCAGAACCGAGCCTTCTCTGCTTCGGAATCATCGATAGGCTTCGGCGCAAGGAAGGGAATCCGCCCGCCGCTTGCCATTTGATACAGCACGACACCGAACGAGTAGATGTCGCTGCGTTCGTCACAAGAGGAAGCATCGGTGAATTGCTCCGGTGGCATATGAGTCGGTGTCCCGAAACCAGTCCCCTCCATCGTCTGGCCCGAGAGGCCGACCGTTCCTCCCTGGATGTTCAGCCTGATTCCGGGTCCGGCCCCGGAAGTGCCAAGCACTCCAGCCAAGCCGAAGTCCACGATTTTCACCGTTTTGTCATGGCTTATCATGATGTTGGCGGGCTTGATGTCACGATGGCAACGGATGCCTCTTGAGCAGGCGTACTCCATTCCGTGGCAGAACTGAATTCCCCAGCGCAGGCTCTGCGCCAAGTCAGGTGGCCTTTGACCCAGGTAGCCATCCAAAGAGTTTAGACCTTGTTCTCCTGGCGCAACGTACTCCATCCCGATGTAGAGGCGGCCCTCGATTTCTTCCACGAACTGCGCATGTACAAGATAGGGGTGCCGTTCCAGGTCCATCCAGAGCGATGCCTCCTTACGAAACCGCTTCCGTGTCTGCTCGTCCCTGAGATACTCATCTCTGAAGGTCTTGAGGGCGAAGATGCTCGTGTCCCTACGGTCGAACACCTTGTACACGACGCCGAAACCGCCTTTTCCCAGGACGTCGTGAACTTCATACTTCCCGCCGATCACGTTGCCCCTCTTGTATGGCGTGTATGGCGTCTGCATAGCAGTCCGCGAATCCTCCTCTCCGCTGTAGCTCGGCGGGGAGACGCTCGCCTTAGACTTGAGCTGTCGTCCACCTCGTCGAAGATAGGCAATGTAGTCGAGTTCGCGGAGTGCAACTTGGCTAGTCGGCTCCAGCACCAGTGATTGTCTAAGGAGTTGCTCCGCCTCGTCGAACTGTCCCAAGTCAATCGAAGAAACAGCAGCGCCTCGCAGCGCCAGGGCGCGCTGCGCCACCGTTGCCCAAGGCCTGACGGTCGTGGCACGCAGGTACAACTCGACCGCCTCGGCATGGCGGCCCATCGTCTGCAGGGCCAACGCTTTCTCGGCAAGCAGCGTTGGATGGTCCGGCTCCAGGGAGAGACCCTTGTCCAGCCAGTTGAGCGCC
>CAIVTL010000644.1 GCA_903908785.1 Caldifarciminota bacterium
GACGACGAGGACGACGAGGAAGATAGCACCGCAGCGCGTGACCACGACAAAGAAGCTCGTGCGATGCTCAGCGGAAAGACTGGTCTCTACACCTCTGCTCGCCTCTATCGCATCTGCAGGCAAGTGACAGGCCAACGCAGCATCCAGTCTGTGTTCGGCGCGCTCTCAGGCATGCCGGCTCGCATCGCTGCAGCCGACAAGGTCACGAAACGCCTCGCCAAGATCGAGCGTGAGAATGCAGCCGCGCGCGTTGACAAGATGCTCGCGCAAGCGCGCCGAGATGGCAAGGTGACTAGGCCTCAGCTCAAGTCGCTTCGCACGCAAGGACTCAAGGATCGCGGTTGGCTCAAAGGCTACCTCGCGACACTCCCGAAGCTCGTTCGCACTCTTGAGGACGGCGCATCTGCCGTATCCTCAGAGCAAGTCGCCTCCGATCCGCTGTCGGCTCTCACGGTTGATCAGCGCAAGATGTGCGAAGCGTTCGCGGCCGATTCCGGCAAGCCGCTCGCAGAAGTCGCGCGAGACATGCTCACCAAATTTCACGCTGCCACCGGCTCCGGGCCGAAATTCTAAGGGGCGATCATGACCGTCTCAACAGTCAATGTATGCAACAACCGTGTGGGTGGATCTGACACGCTCACTCCGATGATCAAAAACGTCCCGATCTATGCGGCTGCCGTGTGTCTTGGCGGAACCTTCGCCGGCATCGGATCGACCGGCTACGGGATTGCCGGCGCGTCGTTCGACGCAAACACGCGCATCCCAGGAGTATGGTCCAAAAACTACACGGGCGGGACGTCCAGCGGCGACGTTTCTGGTGACATTGAACGCGGCACGTTCGAGTTTGACAACTCTGTCGGCGCCGGCGATGCGGTCACCGCCGCCTACAACGAGTCTGTCCTTTACGCAGTCAACAACAACACCGTGTCGATCTCAAGCAACGGCGGGACGCGACCGGCTTGCGGCATCTGCGAAGGCATCAACGCGGTCAACTCCAAAGTGATGGTGCGCGTAGGCGTCGGGTCGCTTTACTCGCAACTCGACTACACCGCCCCCCGGTACATCGCGCGCGGTGCTGTGACCACAAATCACTCCCTGTCTGCCTTTACGGTCGCGACCAACACCGACGGCATCACCTACGTTGCCGGTGACATCGTGCTCCTCACTGGACAGACGTCGGCTCTGCAAAACGGCCCCTATGTGGTCGGCACTGTCGCGACCACTGCGCCCCTCACACGCCCCAGCTGGTTTGCAGCTGCAGCCGCAATCCAGCAAGGCCTGGTGATCGAATGTGGCGGCGAAGGTACCGTTTACGGCGGGTCCGAGTGGAAAGCCATGTGCGGCAAGGCGCAAGTGGTCGACACGAACGACCCACTCTTTACGCCGCGCATCATCAAGGGGTCAGCTGCGGCGAGTAGCGGGACACTGACTGTTACCGGACTCACCATCCGAACCAATGCCGTCGGATTGGCCATGGACTTTACGACCCCTGCAAACAATGCTGCGTTGGTTGTCACACTGACGTCGGGGGCGAGCAGTGCCGGTTCAATGGCAATCACAAACGGGACCACAACCGACGTCATGAAGTACGTCATCACGAACTGGTAATCGAGGCCTACTATGATCGTTTCCCCAGCAAACGTATCGTTCTTCTTCACCGGCCTAGAGTCCCGGTTCTGGCAGGCCTACGGCGCTGCGCCTTCGTTTCACGAGCGCATCTGCAACATGATCCCCAGCTCAACCGAACAGAACGGTTACGGCTGGATGGGCGCGATGCAGAAAATGCGTGAGTGGATCGGCGGTCGCTCCGAGCATACGCCGGCCCCCTACACCTACTTCGTGCCGAACGCGCCGTTTGAGCAGACCAACGCTGTCGATAAGTTTCATCTCGAGGATGATACCTACAGCCTCTACAACCCGATCGTTTCGGGCATGGGAGTCCAGGCGAAGAAATGGCCTGACTACCAGTTGCGAGACCTCATCTTCAACACCGGAACTCAGACCGGAACGCGCCAGTACGGCACCGAC
>CAIVTL010000645.1 GCA_903908785.1 Caldifarciminota bacterium
AGCAGAACGGCTGCGCCACGAGCTACACCCTGCCGGACACGTTGTTCCGGTACAACAAGACCTACAAGTGGATAGTGCGTGGCCACAACCAATGGGGCTGGGGCAACTGGAGCACGCCGTGGTCGTTCCGAGTACTGTTCCAGGGCGTCGAAGAGACGAACCCGGTCGTCGTTGCGCCCGCGTTCTCAGCGCCGGCGGTGAACCGGCTCGGCGCGGGCAACGTCATGTTTGACGTGCGCATGGCAGCGCCGGGTAGCAGGCTTACGGTGTTTGATGCCCTCGGCAACGTCGTCCGGGAGCTGCCCATAGCGCGGCCGGGCCAACTCGCCTGGGACGCGACCGACGGCCTTGGGCACAGGCTCGCAGCCGGGCTGTATTTCGTCCGGCTCGCAGGCGGCGCGACTCAGCCGACCCGGAAGCTGGTCCTGCTCGACTGACGAACTCCGTCGCTATTGCCGCCCCGGCTACTTACGGCCGGGGCGGCTGCTTTGACAGTTGGTTCTGCGGCACTAGAATTTAGTGGTAGCGTAATGACCTAAGGAGTGATAATGAAGACTACACTTTTGCTGTTTGCTGTATTCGCCGTGCTGGCCGCGATGCCGGTTCCGGATGCGGGCATGACGCCCGCCAATGCCGTGCCGTTCGAGACGGTCAAAGGACTCGCCCTGCGCAGGGCGCAGGCCGAGTATCCCGGCGCACGACTCGGCACCGTCGTGCCCTACGTTGACGAGAATGGGTTCACGGTTGCGTACCTGTTCCACTTCCGCACCGACGGAAAGCAGTTCCCGTCCTATGACCAGGTGGTGGCCGACGTACAGGCCGAACGTAAGACCCTGACCGCGAACACGGACATCGCGCACCGGAAATCGGCCTACGCCTTCGTGCTGGCTTCGGCCCGGTATGACCGCGTGCCGATTATCTGCTTCGGCTACGGTTCGTCCGAGTTCTATGCGATTGCGACAGAGGCGCTTGAGCGCGCGCAGGCGACACTGGGCATTGACGCACGGCTCAAGCACGTACTCTTTGTGGCGCCGGCGACCTACTTCGAGTTCGAAACGGGCGACGGCCGGCAGATGGTGATTTCGAACCACTTCGAACGGACCTGGCAGTCGGAGTCCGAATTCGCGGCTTACGTCACGGCGGCCAAGGTCGCGGCCGGGTTCGACGCCGGGGCCGAGGCAATCCACCGCCGCGAATGGCAGGAAGCACCGAGCCGGGACTATGGTTCGTTCTCCGAAGTCTTCGTGCCGAACGTCCAACTCGCGCCGTTCTACGACTGGAGCTACGGCTGCTCGCCGACCTCGGGCGCGATGGTGCTCGGGTACATCGACCGGACCCAGAATTATGGTCGCCTCGTAGACTGGTACTGGCAGCGGTACGACGGGGTCGAAGGCGAGGAGGATTACCAGATTCCCAACATCCAGCGCGAGTGCGCCATCGCGATGCACACCGATACGACATCCGGCGGCACGTACATGATGTACATCGCCTCGGGCCTGCAGACCGCGGCCAACAACAATAGCTACTCGTTTACGGTCCAGGACGCGACCGGGAGCAGCGGCAACGACTGGGCATGGAGCACGATTACCAGCCAGATCGGCTCCGGCTACCCGATTGAATGGTCCGCCGCCTGGGAGAGCCATTCGCTGGCCTGCTTCGGGTACCGGACCGACGACAAGTACGTATTCGTCCACAACACGTGGTGGGCGCCCGGCGAATGGTGGGCACACTCGGGCAGCGGCCAATCCGATGTCGCAACGCCCCACCCTGCCGGCGGCGACGCGCACAAACTGCGGATGACCTACCCGCTCGGAGACACGTTCTACAACTCCATCGGCAAGGGAGAAGTTGTCCAGGTCGGGGAGACCTGTCACGTAACATGGGACAACGCCTCTAACCCGGGGACCAAGGTCGTGGTTGAGCTCTCGACCAACGGCGGCCGGACCTGGTCCAGCATTGCGACCAACGCCACGGACAACGGAGACTACGCCTGGTTCATCGGTACCTCGACCGCGGCCTGCGACTCGGCCCGGCTCCGGCTGACCCAGTACAATTCCAGCACCGTGACCTCGAACGATGGCTCATTCGGCTGCTTCCACATCACGCGCGAGCCGCTGTCACCGGCGCCGCTGGCTCCGCCGAACGGCCAGCAGGTATTCCAGCCGCCGATTGTGCTGCTTGTCGACTCAACCGTCGCCGGCGTTGACAGCTACGACTTCCGGCTGGCCTATGGCACGGATACGCTCTGGCGGCAGCGCGGCACAACCTGGCGATGCCCGGTGCCTGACTCCCTGTTCACCTACGGCCATAACTACAAATGGGTCGTGCGCGCGCACAACCAGTTCGGCTGGGGCAAGAACAGCACCGTGTGGTCATTCTGGGTACGGTTCAGCCCGACCGGCGTCGCCGAGCAACGCCCGGTTCAAACCGGGCCCGGTCTGAAGATGAAAAGCATCGCCCGATTGAGTGAAGGACACGTCGGGTTCACCGTCTCAGGCATCGCAGCCGGTCACCTGACCCTGTTCGACGCGACCGGCCGACTGGTCCGTACGTTCGCCAATCGTCAATCGCCA
>CAIVTL010000646.1 GCA_903908785.1 Caldifarciminota bacterium
CATCCCGAACGCTTCCTGCCGCTTGTGCAGCAATGCCCACTGCGCGTCAATCTGGCGTTGGGCCTCGGCTATGACCGCCTTGCCCGTGTCGCCCTTGAACAGGTGGCTGAACCGGCCCTGCGGCTTCATGAACTCCTCGACCGGCTTCTTTTCCTTCGGCTCGTAGTTTATCTTGTACTTGCCGTTCTCGCATTCGTAGATGGGCCAGAAACAGGTGTCGGCCGCGAGCTTGGACATCTCCACGGTCAGGTTACCGGCATGTCCCCAGCCCAGCGGGCACGGCACGAGCACGTTCAGGAACGACGGCCCGTCCGCGGCCAGCGCTTTGCCGACTTTGGTAACGAGGTCGTTCCAGAGCGCGATAGTGGTCTGCGCCGCATAGGCCGCGTTGTGGGCGATCATGATTTCCATGATGTCCTTACGCGGCACCGTCTTGCCCGGAATCACTGCGCCCGCCGGCGTAGTGGTCGTATGCGCACCGTAGGGTGTGGCTGAACTGCGCTGGATGCCGGTGTTCATATAGCCTTCGTTGTCGGTGCAGACGTAGAGGAACTTGTGCCGGCGCTCGAACGCGCCGGAGATGGCCTGGAACCCGATGTCATACGTCCCGCCGTCGCCGCCGAACGCGATGAACTTCAGGTCTTCCTTGATGTTGCCCATCTTCTTGTGAAAGTTGTAGGCCGCGATGACGCCGGACGCGGTCGAAGCCGCGGTCTCGAACGCCGTGTGAATCATCGGTACTTGCCAGGCCGAGTGCGGGTAGATGGACGAGAAGATCTCGGTGCAGCCGGTTGGCATGATGCCAACCACCGGCTGGGGCGCGGCCAGCAGTATCTGCCGCACCGCCAGCGCTTCACCGCAACCGGCGCAGGCGCGATGGCCGCTCGAAAAGAGCTCGGGATTCTTGCAGAGGTCCTTTAGTCGTGCCATGGCTCACCTCACTCCGATGTAAGTCACGAGGTCTTCTTTCCTGCCCGCGTACGCCTGTTCGAGCACGGTCGCGGCGTCGGCGAGCGAGAACTCTTTGCCGCCGAGGCCGTAGACGTATGAAAGCACCTTGGGCCGCGCGTCCAGGTCGTAGAGCGCGGACGTCGTCTCGGTGAAGAGCGCGCCGCCCCACGCGTTGACCGTATCGGCGCGGTCCATCACCGCCACCGTCTTGAACTTCCTAAGCGACTCCTTCAGCACCTGGGCCGGCCAGGGCCGGAACACACGTAGCTTCACCATCCCGACCTTCTTGCCCTGATTGCGCATCGTGTCCACCGCGTCGCGCATCGTGCCGCAGGCCGAGCCCATCAAGAGCACGACCGCTTCGGCGTCCTCGCAGCGGTACTCGTCGATGATTCCGTAACCCCGGCCGAACTTCTGCTTGAACTCGGCCTGCACCGCCTCGATTATCGGCAGCGCCTGGTTCATGCCCTCAATCTGCGAGCGCTTGAACTCGAAGAAGTAGTCCTGCATGGTTGCCGGGCCGACGAGAATCGGCTGCTTGTAGTCGAGCAGGTTCCAGTTCGGCTTGTACGCGCCGATGAACTCGCGCACCGGTGCGTCTTCGAAAGTCTCGATGCGCTCCATGCAGTGGGACAGGATGAAGCCGTCCACGGCGCAGATGACGGGCAGCGACGCCCGCTCGGCAATCTTCACGCACTGGATGAGCGTGTCGTAGCCCTCCTGCACCGTCTCGCAGAAGAACTGCATCCAACCCGAGTCGCGTGAAGCGAGCGAGTCGGAATGGTCGCCGTGGATGTTCAGCGGCGACGAAACCGAACGCGAGGCGATGGGCATCACTATCGGCAGCCGCAGGCCACCGGCGATGAACAGCATTTCGTGCATCAGCATCAGCCCCTGCGACGCGGTCGCGGTCATGGTCCGGCAGCCGGACGCGGCCGAACCGATGCAGGCAGCCATCGCCGAATGCTCGCTCTCCACTGCCACGAACTCGGAGTCGACCTTGCCGTCGCTCACGTACTGGGCGAATATCTGCACGATTTCGGTCGAAGGCGTAATCGGGTACGCGGCAACCACGTCCGGGTTAATCTGCCTCATTGCATACGCCAGCGCCTCATTCCCCGTCTTGGCAAGTATCACGGCCGCCTCCCGTCCGCCAATCTGCAATCTGCAATCTGCAATCTGCAATTCCTCATTTGCGCTCCTCTTCCATGGTGATGGCCTGCACCTTGGTCGGACAGACGTTCGCGCAGATGCCGCAGCCCTTGCAGTAGTCGTAGTTGATGCCGGTCATCTTGCCGTCCTTGACCATGATGGCGGCGTCCGGGCAGAAAATCCAGCAGTTCAGGCAGTGGATGCACTTCTCCGCGCTCCAGCACGGCCGCTGGGAACGCCACGCGCCGGTCTTGTTGTCGAGCACGGCCTTCGGGTCGTCGATAATCGCCCCGCAAGGCAGCTCCTTCCAACTCTTCAACTTCGCCATTCCGCCTCCTCTGCCCGCTGTCCGCACTTCTGACTTCTAGCTTCTAGCATCTGACATCTGACTTCGTCCGGTGCCCTCAGCATCGAACCTCCTCATACGCCCGGCGCACGCTGACCAGGTTCGGCTCGATGAACTTCTCCTTGCCGCCCCGGAACTTCTCGCCCAGCTTGTGCTTGATTGCTTCCATCATCGGCTCGAACTCGAGCACGCCGGTCGCCTTCACCAGCGCGCCGAGCATCGGCGTGTTGGGCACGTTCTTGCCCACCGTCTCCATCGCAATCTTGGAGGCGTCCACCACGTAGAGTTTGATACCGGGTGGCAGGTTCAGCTGCTTGCGCAGGATGGCCGGGTCTTCGTTCGAGTTCACCAGCAGGATGCCGCCGTCCTCAATAAGGCCCTCGGTGACCTTTGCCGGTTCGATGAGCGAGGCGTCGAGCACGACCACGACGCGCGGCGTCTTCATGCCGGCGTGAGAACGGATTGGCTTGTCGGACAACCGGTTAAACGCGGCCACCGGCGCGCCCATCCGTTCCGGCCCGTACTCCGGGAACGCCTGGATATACATCCCGGTATCGAGCGCGGCCTCGCCGAACAAGAGCGCCGCGGTCTTCGCGCCCTGCCCGCCGCGCCCGTGCCAGCGGATTTCCAGCGGCTGACCGCTCAGCATAATGCAGGATTCAACCATCATGTCTCCAATCAACGGAACCCGTCACCGGCCCATGTGGCCGGCGCCAAGCCTCCGTCATACGTTAATCACCAATCGGAATCTATACCTCTATTGTAGGTGCGGATTCAGATGGTAGCATACTGCCGCCGAAAGTCAACCCGACAGCCGTTCCGCACGTTGCCGGCATCCTGCCTTTGTACGACCGACTTCCGTTTGGCACGTCGCAGCCGAACCGGACGCCAGTGACGTCCCGGCCCTCTGTGGCGTGTCCCTGACGCCTGAGAAGGGTCGAATGATACGCATGAGACTCATTCCCAGTTACCGCTCCTTCGGTGCATCTCTCCTTCAATCGACAGGTTAGGGCAATCAAGCCGGGAAAGGGCGGGTCACCCCAGGGGTGAGTTCGGGCCTCAAATCGAGTCTCAAGACCGGCTTCAGGACTCGCCTGAACTCGCACCTCAAGTCCGGCTTCAGACCACATGTGAACTCCCTTCTCAGGCGCGGCTTCAAACGAAGCCTGATTTCGGGTTTCAGAAGTCAGCCTACGACCGCGTTGAGCCCGAATCTGAAGACCGGTTTCAAAAACCGGTTCAAGTCGCAGTTCAACTCGCGGTTCAGAACGCGGGTCAAAAGAAGGCTCAGGCCTCGTCTGACCTCCGTCCTCACGTCCGCACTCGATTGCTGATTCCTGACCCGAGTCCAGCTCCTTCCGGCACGCATCAGACATCGCGCACTTCAGAGCTTCGCGGAGAGCTCATCGGAAAGCTCGCCGGCTCATCCGCCAATCCTCAATCCAGAATCCAAAATCGAAAATCGGTTGCGTCTCTCGAAGTACGTCTCGCCGTTCGTCTGAAAGTATGTAGGCCCGTGTCGTGCGCTGCGTCGGCACTTGCGTCTGCTCCTGAATATCAACCTTGACCTCAACTTCAACCTTGCCCTGAACCTCGACCTTTACCTCAACCTTAACCTCTTCCTGTTCCAGGAGTCCTTCCTGAAGCCGTTCGAGGCGTCGTTCGACTCGTCTATCGGCTTCAAGTAACCGCGGTTGAAAGGTTTGGCGTACGCCACGGCGTATCCGCAGTTGCCAGCCGGGGGGCAGTCCCTGGGCCGCCCACTCCCCGGGAGGATTGTGGTTCCGGCCGGGCTTGACCGCAACAAATAGACAGCCGGCGGCTGCCGACGTGCCTCGCCGATGCTGCTCCTAACTGCTACCTGCTAACTACCTTGCCACCACCGCTTTCTTCACGTCTCGGAACCCCGGCGTGTCGAGGCGGTAGAAGCAGACGCCGTGCGGTACCTGCCTCCCACTAATAAGCCACATCCAGAGTATTCGACCAACGCCGTCATCGTGTCGGCGTAGCGCAGCAGGCGGCGCTGCGCAGGTAGAACACGGGCGCAGGGGTTGTCCCTGCGCCCGGTTTGTTCCTACGAAGTGTCAGTTGGTTCTGACCAGCTTCTTCAAGGCCGAGAAGTTGTCGGTCTCCATCCGGCAGTAGTAGACGCCTCTGGCCACGATGCGTCCGGACTCGTCGCGGCCGTCCCAGCGGATGCGGCCCCAACCCGCGGGCAGGTTGCCGTCCCGAAGCACGCGTACGAGCGTACCCGCCGCGTTGTAGACTCGCAGGGCGAGGTGGGCTTCGCGCGGCAGGGCATAGCTTATCAGCGTTGCGCCACTGAACGGGTTGGGCCGGCCGCCGTCAAGCGCAAAGCGCTGCGGCAGTATCTTGCCCGCTTCGCCCACGCCGACCCCCGGCACGACGACCGTATCCTCAACGGCGTCGTTGGCCGGGTCGCCGTCGCCGGCAAGCATGGTCGAGCATCGCACCGCGTGGGTGCCGATTTCGGTGGCGTGCCAGGCCGGGAAACGGATGGTGTCGGTCGCACCCGGGCTGAGCGTCGCCGACGTGTCCTGCGTGTAGAACGAGCCGATCTGGAACCGGACCGGGAAGGTCTCAATGAGGGGCCCGAAGTTCTGCACCAGCGCTGCCGGCACCACGTCGGCCCCGGTGTCGACGGTATCCGACGGCGCGATAATCTCGACCGCGCCCACGTCGTGCAGAATGCGCCGCACCGTGACCGCGCCGTGCGCCGTGTCGTTAGCCCGGTTCTGGTCCGTTGCGAGGTCGGTGTAGGAAAGCAGCATCACGACGCCGGGCGGGCTCGCCGGCCAGGTGTCAAAGTCGGCAAAGGCCGAGTCGCCGGCTGCCACCGTGAGCCACGAACTGTCGGAATAGACCAGCGCCAGCCCGGTGGAGTTGATGGCGTAGCGGGTCCAGAACGATTCTTCGGTGCTGCCCCGGTTCACGACTTTACACTGCGGCACGACTGGCACGCCCGAGTCAATCGGCCCGGACGGCGCGGTTATCTCGGCCACACCGACGTCGTGCACGACCACCGTGACCGAATCGGCCAGCCGGTCGTTACTCCGGAGTGTGTCGCCGGCGAGCTCGGTGGAGCACTGCACGCTGTACGTGCCCCGCGCCCCCGCGGTCCAGTCCGGGAAGTCTACGCCGATGACCACGCCCGGTATGTGGCCGGTGACGTGCGTGGTCTCCTCGTACCCGGTGCCGATTTTCATCCGCACGTCGTAGTCCACCGTGACGCTGCCCGCGTTATAGACCGTGCAGCGCGGCGTGACGGTGGCGCCGGAGTCCACGAGCCCGACCGGCCTGAGGATGGAGTTCAGCGCCACGTCGCGTCCCGGCCGGGTGACGCGGACGTACTCAAGCCACGTGTCGTTCGTGGCGAACACGTCGCCCGTGAGCCCGGTCGTGCACCGCACTGCGTGGGTGCCGACCACGGCCGGGCGCCAGGCCGGGAACACGACGGTATCCTCGGACACCGGGGCCAGGGTCTTCGACCGGGACTGGTCGTAATCGTCGCCGATGCGCATCCTCACCGGGAACGTAACCTGCGCAGCGCCGTAGTTACGCACGGTGATTTCCGGCACGACGCTCGAACCGGAATCGGCCGGCCCGCGCGGGACAAGCTGCGAGGTGATGCCGACGTCCGGGCTCGCCGGCGTGTGGTAGCCGGACAACTTGTACAGGTAGTTGTCCGGGCTCTGCATGATGCCTATCCAATAGCTCCCGTTACGCGGGTCCCAAGCCACGCCCCGGACATTGTTCACATTCCCCAAAAGGTCCGGTAGCTTCGTCCGACTGATGATGTGCATGTCGGTGCGGTCCAGTTCGAAAAGCACGGTGCTGTCCAGCCCGTTCGAATCCGGGAAAAACGTATAGGTCAAGAGCAGCGAAGGCCAGTTCGGATTCGTGTTCGTGTAATCCAGGTCAAGGCAGCGCGCTCCCGCGTACGAGTAGCCGAGGCTCCCCAGCGAATGGCGGCGCAGCACATTGCCGAGCGTGTCGGTCACGAACAGACTGCACGGGAACACGCCCTGGCCCATTCGGTCCACCAGATACAGTTCCTTTGCCCGTTCATCAAACGCGATGCCGGTCGGGTAATGCACCGCCGGGGTCGGGAACTGCCGTTTCACAAGTCCGGTCGCGGCGTCCAGCTTGTAGACCTGCTTGTACTTGCTCGAATGCAGCCAGATGGAATTATCATACCGGCACCAGGCCATGTCCTGGAAAGAATCGCTCACCGGCGAAGAGATGGTCCCGGCCGGAATCGTGTCCGGCCGCGCCGGATTCGTCGAATCGCTCGACCGGTACCGATGGATGTTATTCTGCCAGTAGTAGGCTGCATACAGCCGGCCGT
The DNA here is from genome assembly GCA_903908785.1 of Caldifarciminota bacterium. GTDB lineage: Bacteria > Hydrothermota > Tepidihabitantia > Tepidihabitantales > Tepidihabitantaceae > UBA2258. The sequence goes on from CAIVTL010000646.1 coordinate 6,819, forward strand.
ACAAACCGTGGTACTCCAGCCCGTACAAACCCCACTGCAGCCCGATAAGGTCGTGCACATGGTAGGGTCCCCAGAGCACGGCCGTCGGCGGGGCCTGGTACGGCACTTGCTTCGGGAAGGCGTATTCGCCGCCTCCCGAAATCGGTACTGCGCCCCAGAGAACGGGCGCCAGCGCCGCGAACATTGCCGCGGCACAGAGCAGTCTGATATGAGAACGATGCATCTCGGACCTCCTTTTTTGGTATCACTCCATATTCGCCGCCGCAGAGGTGTTCGCTCGCGACGGCGTTCCGCGCAGTTCGGCTGCAACCCAGAATCCACATGCACACTACCTGAGCAAACGCCGGTGTCAAGTTCGGCAACGTACCCTAAACCCGACATTGAGTTGCAGAACGGGCTGGACTTCGTGGTCAACGGCCTACTTTGGTTGTCGGTAATCATCAGGTAGTCCCGAGAGCACGGGCATGTCCTCAGAACCGGGCATCGGAATAGCTCTGAGTACGAACGGGATGGACCGGAAGGTCTCCGGTGAGGTTGTCCTTCCCGATTGTCCGTCCCGGTTATCGGTCGGGGCTTAACCCGGCGCCGGCAGTAGCGCCAGCCGCTGGCGCACCGTCCGGAACAACTCGAAGTGGTTCTTCTGCACCGGCAGGATCAGCTGCCGCCCATGGCGTACCACCTTGCCCGCAATCTGTAGCAATTGCCAGCGCAGGCTCGCAATCGTCCGCCGTACCCAATCGCCGCCCAGTACCAGTCGCTTTACCGCCACCGTCAGGTTGTACGCCAACACGCCAATCTCAAAGTAGACTGCATCCGCCGTGAGACTCCGACATGGAGAGTAGTCCATCCCAAACCCGTTCTTCAGCTCCTTGTTGTAGTTCTCGGCATCACCGCGACCGTTGTGAAACCAGATGACCTCATGCGGCTTTCGCTCGTCATCGTTAGTCGCAATCACGTGATAGCGGTAGAACTCAGGGTGAAACAGGTCCGGCTTCGGATTGGGCCAGCGCAGGACGACCAACGTGAATGACTTTGCCGTCTTCTCCATGCAGTGAACTGCCGTCTTGTACCACCGGTCGGTCGCTGTGCCGTCCGGACGAAAGAGCCGAGTCCATCCGCTCTGCCGCTTGAGATTCTTGATTATCTTCACTACCGCCGCATCCTGGTCGGCCGTGATGGTGAAGGTCACGCCCAAGTCGTTGCAGGTATTGATGACATCCGCCGTGTAGCCGGCCGAGTCGCTCCGTAAGTACGAAAGCCGCTTACCACAGGACTTAAGCAGCCGGTGAGTAGCCAGCAGTTGTTTCTTCACACCCGAGCCGGCCGGCACCGACCCCTGCCGATAGTCGCATGCCACACAGAGGTCCAGTTCGGCAATGAAGCTCAAGAGTGCCTGAAAAGCGCGGTGTCCCAGATAGGTCATGTCGGCGCACTGCTTCTTGGTCTCCATCATCGTCGCATCCACGTCCATGGTGAAATCGTTCTTGTCGCTCCGGACAATCACCTGTCGTGCCTGGAACTGATTGACCCGCTTGAGTCCCCTAAGATGTTTGGGCTTCCTCAGCCACTGACCGATGGCGTCGGCACCGGGCAACCGGGTGAAGCCGCAGAGTTGTTTCAGACCCTCGTCCATTTCAATCTCCCGGATGTCTTCCATCGTCCGGCCACCACCGCAGAGCATCATGACCAATGGGAGCACGTACTCATGGGGCTTGAACCCGTGGCCGGAACCCGGTGCCGGCAGGTTCTCTTTGATGCTCTTTCGCACGCCCAGCGCCAGCGCGGCTTCCTGAAACAAAGCCAGTCCGGCCCGACCGGTGATGGTATCGCGGGTCGGCGCAAGTTGGAAATCGAGTCGTTCTTGGGTTATACTGCGTCTAATCATCAGGCTGCTTTTCTCTTCACCTTGCGGGTGATGTTTGTGCATATCCATTAGACGCAGGTGACTGAAGAGAAGCAGCCGCTTCTTTTTACCCGAAATCAGATTCCAATGTCGGGACTAGGGACGTACCGTGGCCCGGCGATGCGGCTGCTGCCGGAAGAAGCGAACAGAAAGGCGGGGACCTTCGCTCCCGAAGCCGGGGCGGGCTTTCGCCCGCCCCGGTATCCTGTGTACTGTGTACTGTGTTCTGTCTGCCGCTACCGCTGCACCACGAGCTTCTGCGAACTCGCAAAGCCCTCGCTCGAGAACTTCACAAGATACACGCCGTTGCTCAGGTGACGCAAGTCCAAGTTCACTGACCCGGCGCGGCCCGCTGCCAGCGCTCGTGTCAGTACCGTCCGGCCCGTGATGTCGTAGAGCGTGACCGAAGCGGCTCCAGCCTTCGGCAGGCCGTAGCGCAGCACCGCAAAGCCGGACGCCAGCGGGTTGGGGGCAATCGTCAATCGCCAATCGTCAATCGCCAACCGTTCAGCTTCGACGCCGTCGTGCCGCGGGGCCTCGAACCGGAACGCGCCCGGCGCGTACAACCAGAGTTCGTTCGACTTGTTGCCCTTGGTAGCGTACAGCGCGGCGTCCACCGCCACGATGTCCGCACCGGCCTTCACCTTCTTGTTCAGGCTGCCGCGCGGTATCGTCTCTTTCTCAGCCCAGGAGTTGGTCGCTACCGTGTACTTCCAGAACTCCCGTGTGCTGCCACCCTTGAGCGCGTAGATGTCCGGGTTCAGGAAAGCGCCGCACCCGCCATCCTTTGACTTCTTGGTGCCGGCTGAGCCCGGTATTGGCATCCCCGCCAGGGCCGCGCTCCACGCGTCGGTGTCGAGGTCGTAGCGGTAGAACTCGTGGTACTTCGCCTTGTGCGCGTATATATACGTGCCGTCGTCATACGCCAGCCACGAACCCTTGTCCCACTTCACTCTCGCCCCCACCGGCGCAGGCGTCAGCGTGTACCACGAGTCGTTTGCCGGGTTGTACCGGTAGAACTCGTTCTTGTACCCCTTCAGGAGGTACGCATACCCGGTCCCGGCCTTGTAGGCCCACACGATGTCCGTGCCACCTTTCACCTTCTTGTTCGAGAGCCCGAGCGGTACGTCTTTCTTCTGGGTCCACGAGTTGGCGCCCGCATCGTACAGCCAGAAGCCCCGGGTGTTGTTGCCCTTGGTCGCGTAGATGTGGCCGGAACCGTCGGCGCAGCCCACCGAACCCTTCTGCGGCAGCTTGCCTTCAACGCCGGGCAGCCACGGGGCCAGCGCTTTCCATGAATCCCTGGCCGGGTTGTACGCGAAGAAATCCGGCTGCTTGTAGCCGCGCGACGCGTAGATGCGGGCCTTGCCCGCGTCGTACGCCAGCCAGCCGCCGTCCTTAATGGCCCTGGCGCCGGCCGGCATCGGGCTCTTCGGCCACCAGACCGGCCGTTCATTGGTGATGGTGAATCTGACGCTTGCGGTGTCGTTAGCCGGGGTCCGGTCGCCGGCGACGACGGCCGAGCAGGTCAGGACGTAGATGCCCTGACGGTGCGGCTTGGGCCAGTCTGAGGACGCGGCCGCGTTCACGGAATCGCCCGGACCGAGCGACGCGATGAGCGCCGAGTCAACGTAGAGCGGCGGTCGGCCGGGCACCGACTCAATCCGGAAGAGCACCTTAAACGCGCCCGGGTCGTCCATCCCGAAGTTCCGCGCCCGGCACGAGGGCCGGATTGTGACGCTCGTATCGGTGGTGCCGACCGGGGACAAGACGCGGGTGATTCCGACGTCGAGCGTATCCATCACCCACTCGTCGGCGCCGATGTCGGGCGGGTTGGCCGTGCGCGGGTCGCCGTCGATGTCGGTGAAGATGCCGGCATACGCGCCGGCGCTGTTGATGCACGGCGAAGACGGCAGCAGGTGCGCGTCCCAGGCGCTGCGGAAATGCGGGTCCGCATCGATGGCGTTTGTGTCCCTGCCCGAGCTCGCCTTCCATGTGGCGAGCGTCACCGTCCCGAGGCTGTAGTGGAAAATCGGGCTGCCGCCACCGTTGCGCCGGTAGTTGTTGTAGTTGGCCGAGGCCGGAAAGACGTCGCCGTAGTAGTGGCTCATGGCGAACGATTGCCCGACGAGATTGTTGTCGCGCAACGTCAGGCCGGAGTTGTAGAAGTCGTAGAACGCGACCGAACCGGCGCCGCGGATGGTGTTGTAAACAACCCCGGCGTTCTGCTGGTAGGACAGGTACAGGCCGTAATCGGTCCAGCCCTGGACGATGTTGTTGTAGAGGACGTTTCCCTGGCTGTTGGGCACCCCGGAAAAGCCGCGGACGTACAGACCATACGACGACGTCGCGTTGATGAAGTTGCCGGCGAGGGTGTCGAAGTCGCCGTAGTACCACGCCACGCCGTTCGGCGCATCAATCCGGCAGTTGACGACCGCGCAGGAATCGGTCGTGTTGTGGTCCGAGGCGGACGAACTCGCGTACACGCCGTAGGTCGATGGCGACACGATGGCCAGGTTCTCGATGTGGATGCGCTGGTTGTTGTACAGCCGGACGCCGTCGGCAAAGCCGGCGCAGTTGAGAATGGCCGTCTCGCCCGGAAAGCCGCGGATAACGAGCCGGTTCGCGCCATTGCCGATGCCCTCGAAGTCGAACGCGCCGCCGCTGCCCGGCGCCGGACCGTAGGTGCCGCTGTAGACGTCGAACCGGACGTCGCCGCCGAAGCCGCGCACGGCGAGCGCCCCGAACGCCTCGGGGAAACCCGGAAAGTCGCCGAGGCCGTCCTGCTTGATGGTATAGACGCCGCTCATCGCCGTGCCGACCGTCGTAAACTCATCGGCGCCGATGTCGGGCGGGTTAGCCGTGCGCGAATCGCCGTCAATGTCAACCGCGATGTAGCTGACGGCGTTGCCGGCGTTGATGCAGGGCGAGCTCGCCCTCAGGTGCAGGTTGACGGGCGCGCCGGTTCTCGGGTTCTGCTGGATGCTGCTTCCGTCCCGGCCGTAGCCCTGCCACGCGGCGAGCGTCATCGCGCCGTAGCTCGAATTGTAGATGAGGTTCTCCGCGCCGGCGCCGCCGTTAACCCAGAACGCGTTGTAGTTGGAGTAGGCCGGCAGCGCGTCGCCGCCGGACCGGTACCAGGCGTAGGAACCGCCCTGGAAGATGTTGTCCTTCAGGGTGTCGCCGTAGGTATAGTACTCGCAGAGAGCGGAGTCGCCGGAACCGACGACGGTGTTGTAGACGATCGTGGGATAGCGCTGAGCGAAGCAGTAGATGCCGCAACCGGTCCAGCCGGCAATCATGTTGTTGGCCACGTAGTTGTTGTAGTTCTCGTAGGCCGTCGAGCCGTACAGGAGGACGCCGTAGCTCGAATCGGCGCGGAGCGTGTTGTCGTAGAACGAGTCGTTGTCGCCGCCGTAGTAGTTGTTCGCGTAGATGGGATACCCGCCGAAGACGTTGCAGCTCTGAATCACAATTGTGTCAGTCGTGACGTACGGCGATACCGCCGTGTTGGGATACAGGTAGAAGCCGCTGTTCGTGTAGCCGGAAACGTCGATGTTGCGGAACCGGATGCGCTTGACCGCGGTCAGTTTCACGCCATATGCACTCATCGTGTTGAGCCTCACCGTATCCGGCGTGCCCGAGTTCAGGTGGGCGAGGTAGCTGACCCAGTACGGGGTCCGGGCGAGGCCGGTCAAGTCGACGTTCTCGACGTACTCGCCCTGGAACGCCTCGAACGTGACGCTGCCCGCCTGCCCGCGCACCGCCAGAGCGCAGTTCGCCTTGTAGAACGAGGGGAACGTGTCGCCGGCGGCGGTGTTCAACTTGATGTAGTAGGTGCCGCTCATCGCCGCGCCGACCGTCGTGTACTCATCAGCGCCGATGTCCGGCGTGTTGGCCGTGCGTGAATCGCCATCAATGTCGGTGGTGACGTAGCTGACGGCGTTGCCGGCGTTGATGCACGGTGAACCGGGCTTCAGGTGCGGGTTCATCTCGCCCCCGGTTAGCGGGTCCTGCTGGATGCTGTTGCCGTCCCGGCCGTAGCCCTGCCACGCGGCGAGCGTCATCGCGCCGATGCTCGAGTTGTAGATGACGTTGCTGCCGGCGGTGCCGTTCCAGAAGCAGTTGTGGTTCGAGTAGGCCGGCAGCACGTCGCCGTAGTAGCGGTACCAGGCGTAGACGCTGCCCTGCAGCAGGTTGTCCTTCAGGGTGTCGCCGAACTGGGAATACTGGTAGAGCGCGTTCGGGCCGGTGCCGACAACAGTATTGTACAGTATCTTCCAGTAGTAGCCGCAGTTGGCATAGATGCCGTGCTCGGTCCACCCGGTGATGATGTTGTTGGCGATGTAGATACCGTAGGCGTTGTTGCCGTTGTACAGGTAGAGGCCGTCCGCACCGGACACCCGGATGTCGTTGCCGACGACCGAGTCGTAGTCGCAGCCGGTCGAGACTTGCAGGCCGTGGCCGGCCGCGCGGATGGTGTTGCGCTCGATACTCCAGCCGTCGCAGTAGTCATCGAGGTCCAAACCCTGGCCGCCCGGGCTGAGTATCGTCAGGTCCCTGATCTTAACGTTGTCGGTATGGTAGCCGTAGAACGCGGAGGGGTAGCCGGGCGCGGCGACCGTGACCTTTGCCCCGGACGCGGGCCGGAAGGTGATGGTGTCCTGCGGCCGGTGGTCGTTGACGTTGTCGAGGTAGACGTAGCCTTCGACGTACACGCCTCCGTAGATTTCGATGACCACGTTGCCGCCGGTCTTCCGGCTCGTGAGAGCCTGCCCCGCGGCATAAACCGAGGTGAAGCTACCGGTGCCGTCCTTCTTGACGGTGTAGGTCCCGCTCATCTGGGCCAGGGCGAGGCCCGCGCCGAGGAGCAGGAACGGAACGACAAAACGCGACTTCAATCTCATATCTCTGCCTCCTTTAAGAGTCGTCATCACAGCCTGGCCCCGCCTCCGGTCGGCGGCAATGTGGCCCTGGACAAACCCGGGGCGAAAGCCGAAACGATTATAGACCCCGTGGCTCGGGAGTCAAACCGGCAGGGGCGGGCTCTCGCCCGCCCCTGCTAACTGCTGACTCCTAACTGCCCGCTACCGTTGCACGACGAGCTTCTGCGAACTCGCAAAGCCCTCGTTCGAGAGCTTCACAAGATATACGCCTGCCGGCATTGACCTGAGGTCAAGCCGGAATGACGAAGTCCGAATTCCGAATGACGAATGTACCAGACGGCCCGCGGCGTTGTAGATGGCGAGCGTCGCGGGTGAGCGCAAAGGAGATGAGAAGCGCACCGTGACGAAGCCGGAGGCCAGCGGGTTGGGAGAAACGATGAACGATGAACGATGAACGATGAGCGACGCGGCCTCGACGCCGTCGTGCCGCGGAGGTTCGTAGACGAGCGCGCTCGGGGTATACATCCAGAGCTCGTTGGACTTGTTGCCCTTGGTCGCGTACAGCACCGAGCCGACCGCGACGATGTCCGCGCCCGACTTCACCTTCTTCTGGGATGTGCCGTACGGTATCGTCTCTTTCTCCGCCCAGGAGTTAGCCAGTATGTTGTACTGCCAGAACTCGCGGGTGTTGGCACCTTTGAGTGCGTAGATGAACCAGACGTGTCGGTTGCCATCAAACGCAACCGCGCCGCAACTGCCGTCCTTGGCCTTCCTTGCCCCGGCTGAGCCGGCTATCGGCATCGGGGCCAGGGCGGCGCTCCATGAGTCGCCGTCCGGGCTGTAACGGTAGAACTCGTGGTACTTGGACTTGAAAGCGAATACCTTGTTGTTTACGTCGTCATACGCCAGCCATGAACCCTTGTCCCACTTCGCGTTCAAGCCGACCGGCGCCGGAGCCAGGGTCTGCCACGAGTCGCCGCCGACGTCGTATCGGTAGAACTCGTTCTTGTATCCCTTCAGCAGGTATGGGCTTCCGACTGCGCCCTTGTAGGCCCAAACGATGTCCGTGCCGCCCTTGACCCTCTTGTTCGAGAGCCCGAGCGGGACGTCTTTCTTCTGGGTCCAGACGTTGGTCGAGCAGTTGTATACGTAGAACCCCGACTTGTTGTTGCCCTTGGTCGCGTAGATGTGGCCGGAGCCGTCGGCGCAGCCGGCCGAGCCCTTGCCCGGCAGCTTACCTTCGGTTCCGGGCAACCACGGGGCGAGCGCCTTCCACGAATCCTTGGCCGGGTTGTACGCAAAGAAGTCCGGCTGCTTCTGGCCGCGGGATGCGTAAATTCGGGCCGTACCCGCGTCATACGTCAGCCAGCCGCCGTCCTTAATGGCTTTGGCTCCGACGGGCATCGGCGCCTTCGCGGTCCAGCCGCCGCCGCTGCCGCTGCTGACCGGCTTGACCTTGACCGAGCCGGTCTTCTTGTTGTTGGCCCCGACCATGTCACCTGAATACTCGGTCGAGCAGCTCGTCGCAAACGTGCCGCTCGGAGTCGCGGTCCAGGACGGGAACGTGATACCGATGATTCCGCCCGGCGCGTGGCTGGTTACGGTTGCGGTCTTGTCGTAGGTCGTGCCAATCTTGAGGCGCACGGTGTAGCTGGCGGCCGTGGTCGTACCGTAGTTGTAGACCGAGCAGGCCGGGGTCACGACCGTGCCCGAGTCCATTGAATCCACCGGCGCGACTATCTTCGAGCAGCCGAGGTCGGTCACGTCCACCGTGACCGTACCGGTTCTCTTGTCGTTCGACCCGGCGATGTCGCCCGCCAGTTCGGTCGAACAGACAACGGCATAGCTGCCGCGCGCACCCGCGGTCCAGTTGGCGAAAGTCACGTACCTGTAGGTCCCGGGCGCGTGGCTGGTCACGGCCGTGGCCGCGCTGTAGGCGCCGACCTTCATCCTGACGTTGTAAGACGCCGGAGTCGTGTTCCCGTAGTTGTATACCGAACAGGCCGGGGCCACGACCGCGCCCGAGTCAACATTGCCGGTCGGCGCGAGAATCCGCGTGCAGCCGACGTCTGGGACCGGAATGAACACCTCGTCGGCGCCGATGCAGGGCGTTGCCGCGTCACGCGCCATTCCGTCGATGTCGCGGCTCACGCCGGCATAGGGCGTGCCCGCGCCCACGCAGGCCGACGTATCCTGAACGTGGAGGTCAGTGGGAGGGTTGATGTAGCGCGGGTCGCGGTTAATGCTGTTAGCATCGAATCCGAGTCCCCGCCAGCCGGCCCAGTTGTAGTAGTTGCCCAGGTAGTAGTTGACATTCGAGCTCGTGGTGTAGAAGCAGTTGTAGTTGCAGGTGTCAATCGAGCCCGAGGTCTGGTACAGGCACGCGGCGCTGCCGCCGTAGAAGACGTTGTCTACCAGCCGCGTGTTGTTACAAATGCTCAGGTACATGTCGGACTGGCTGCCCGAGCTGTAGAACGAGTTGAAGTAGAACCGGGTCCGGTCCGCGTAGTTGGCATAGACGCCGTACGTAGTGTAACCGCTGACGAAGTTGTTGATGAAGAAGTTGTCCTCCTTGACCGCGGTTCCGGTGGCGGTGTAAATACCGTAGCTGGAGCGGGCGGTAATCTTGTTGTTGATGACGACATTGGAGTCGCTGTCATTTATCAGCCCGATACCGTACTGGCCGTTGATGACATTGTTCTCCACCCGGCAGGCCCGCGCGGCGCTGAGCTGGAGGCCGTAGCCGTTGGTGGTCGTCGTAACCAGACTGCAGTTCCTGACGACCAGGTTACGCACGGTCGGCGCGTAGATGCAGTGGTTCCCGGTCGAGAACCAGATGCTGTCGAACGTCAGGTTGTCGGTGCCGGTGATGTTGAACCCGTACCCGGAATAGGTCTGGACCGGCCGATTGCCGGGCGCGGCCTTGAATACCACCGGGACCGATTCGCTTGTGAGGTTCATCATGCTGCCGAACGCGGTGTAGGTGCCGGTGTAGGCGAGCAACGTGCAGGCGCGC
>CAIVTL010000647.1 GCA_903908785.1 Caldifarciminota bacterium
CCCCGCAGTCGCAATACCAGACCGGGATGCGGTGACCCCACCAGAGCTGACGCGAGATGCACCAGTCGCGGATGTTGTACATCCAATCGAGATACACCTTGTTCCAGCGCTCGGGGATGAACTTCACCCGGCCCGATTCCACGACCTCGATTGCCGGCTTGGCCAGCTCCTGCATCCGGACAAACCACTGCTCGGAAACCAGCGGCTCAACCACGGTCCCGCACCGCTCGCAGGTGCTCGCGCTCAACTTATACGGCTCGATCTTCTCCATCAGGCCCTGGGCCTCGAGGTCCTCGACTACCCGCTTCCGACATTCCTCGCGGGAAAGACCCTGGTACTGCTGCGGCACGTTGTCGGTCATCCGTGCGTCCTCGTTGATGACCGTGATGAACTCGAGGTTGTGCCTCTTCCCCATCTCGAAGTCCGCGGCGTCGTGCGCCGGCGTCACCTTCACCGCGCCGGTCCCGAACTCGGCGAGCACCAACTCGTCGGCAATAATCGGGATGACGCGGCCCACAAGCGGCAGCACGAGCTTCCTGCCCACAAGGTGCTTGTACCGCTCGTCGCTCGGATTCACGGCCACGGCCGTGTCGCCGAGCATCGTCTCCGGCCTCGTGGTGGCGACAACGACGAAGGAAGGGGATCGAGGGATCAAGGGATCAAGGGATCGAGTGTCCGCCACTTTGTCCCTCTGTCCCTCTATCCCTTTGTCCCTGTCCGTATCCGCTATCGGATAGCGCATGTACCACCAATGGCTATTCTGGTCCTGGTGCTTCACCTCGAGGTCTGAGACCGCGGTGTGGCAGCGCGGGCACCAGTTGACGATACGCGTGCCCCGGTAAATCAGCCCGTCTTCGTAATAGCGCACGAACGCCTCGCGCACCGCGCGTGAGAGCATCTCGTCCATCGTGAACCGGGTTCGCGTCCAGTCGCAGGCGCAGCCCAGCAACTTGAGCTGCTCGATGATGCGCGTGCCGTACTTCTCTTTCCACGCCCAGGCCCGCTTCAGGAACTCCTCGCGGCCGAGCTTGAACCGGTCCGTGCCTTCGGCGGCAAGTGCCCGGTCGATGTGGGTGTGCGTACCGATGCTCGCGTGGTCGGTGCCGGGCAACCATAGCGTTTCGAAACCCTGCAGCTTCTTAAAGCGAATCTGCGCATCCTGCAGGCTGTTGTTCAGGGCGTGGCCGACGTGCAGCGAGCCGGTGATGTTCGGCGGCGGAATGACGATTGAGAACTTCGGCTTCCTCGACTGCGCGTCGGCGGTGAAGAACCCGCTCTTCTCCCAGAACTCATACCACCTCGCCTCCACCGGCTTCGGGTCATAGCGCGAAGGAAAATCGTTTGCGTTTGCTTCTAGCATGAGTGGCTATTATAGAGGCGAACGCGCGACTGTCAAAAGAGTGAGCCGGCACCCGGAGGCCGACAAGGATGCCACGAAATCACGAAAGCCACGAAACGGACTCGGATTCCACGACTCCCCACTCCCTGCTCTCTACTCTCTGCTTTCTGCTTCGAGCCGCATCGGCTCGTCGAGAATCTCAAGCAGCGCCCGGGCGCAGTAGACCCGGCTCCGTTTCGCATCGCCGACCGGCGCAAGCACGCCTGACCTCGTGAGCGCATCGACTGCCCGCTGAGCGGTCGTAAATGCGACCCCGAGCCCGGCCGCGACTCCGCCAATCGTGACATACGGGTTGCCGGCGATGAGGTCAACCAACTGCAACGTGGCCCGACCGGCGTCCGCCGCCCGCTTTCGCCACTCGGCCAGCAGGCCCGTGACACGCTCGGCCCGGCTGATTGCATCCTCAGACTCACGCGCGACCCCGACCAGGAAGTACTCCAGCCACTCCTCCCACTCGCCGTGCCGGCTCACTCCCTGCAGCCGATCGTAGTACTCGGCCCGAGTCGCGTCAATGTACGCGCTCAGCGAGAGCAGCGGCTGCTTCAGCACCCCGCGTTCCGCCAGCAGCAGGGCGACGAGCAAACGGCCGACCCGGCCATTGCCGTCGCGAAACGGGTGTATCGCCTCGAACTGGTAGTGGAGCAGTCCGACCTGCACCAGCACGGGCATGGTCCGGTCACGGAGGAACTCCGTCCATTGGTCCAGGCACGGCCTGACCTCTTCGGCCGGCGGCGGCACATAAACCGCATCGAACGGCGTGCATCCCGGCTGCCCAATCCAGTTCTGCCCGCGCCGCAGCTCGCCCGGGCTGGCCCGGCCCCCTCGCACGTCGCGCATCAACCGCTCGTGCAACTCGAGTATCAACTCCACCGACACCGGTAGGGCCGCAAGCCTGGCAAGACCGTACTCCAGAGCCGTGGCGCAGTTCTCCACCTCGCGCAGGTCCAGAGCGTCGTGGCGCACCACAGCCCCGGCCTCTGAAGCCAGCAACTCAGGCAGCGTGGTCCGGGTCCCTTCGATGCGGCTGGAAAGCACCGCCTCACGCCGGACAAACGGCCGGGTCAGAACCGAAGGTTCGGGAAGAAGCCCGGCGATGCCGGACAGCCGGCCAATCAGCCGGTCTGCGTCGGACAGCATCCGCGCCAGCCCGTCACCCCAGACCAGGCTTGGCGGCAGCGGGTTCGGCACAAACGCCTCATACCCGGCAGCAGTCCGAACCATGCGGCCCGGCGCATCACGCCTGCTCATTCAGGGCTCTCGATTAGTCAACCTGCGGTCAATATTAGCCATCTTTATTAGCGATATTCTACAGGCACGCAAATAACAGTCAAGCTGGTGCCGCCATGTCTTCGTCCACGCTAACAACGGTCAGCGCTATTAGCGGAACATCGCCAACACGAAAACAGCATCGGCAGGCTGAAATACGGCAACGCAGTCTGGTCCCGGTGCCGCCGAGGCGAAGCCTCCTTGGAGCAACGCTCCCGCTTTTCCGGTTCCGTCGCCCAAAAGCGGCAGCTTCCGCTGCGCGCATTCCAAAGCCGGCTTCCGTCACTGCAGACCGACGCCCTGGCGTCCG
>CAIVTL010000648.1 GCA_903908785.1 Caldifarciminota bacterium
GCCATTCCCGAATATCCGATATGGTGAACGGTGCTGAAAGATAACGACCCGACCAAGTGGGTCTACAAAGAACACACGCGAGTCAAGCACGCGCTGCTGGAAAAGTACCTGCGAGCGTGGATACCGATCCTCGGGAGCACGAATCCACGGATCATGTACGTTGATGGATTCGCCGGGCGCGGAGTGTATGAGGACGGCTCACCCGGCTCACCGGTACTCGCCATGAAGCTGGCAGACGAGTTTGCCCCACGTCTGCAGAGCATCACCCTCCGACTTGTCGAGCGCAATGAGGAGAACTACGAGAACCTCAAGTCTGCCGTTGAAGCGCAGATGCCGAAGCTCCTCTGCCCCGACAGAGTGCTCGTCCATCACAGTCGCGGGGATTTCGACGAGGCTGTGTGCAGCCTGCTGGACCACGCAGAGTCCAGCGGAGTCCCGCTGGGGCCATCCTTCGTCTTCATCGACCCGTTCGGGTTCACGGGCGTGCCGCTCCAAACAGTGGGCAGAATCCTTGCCTTGCCCAAGACCGAGGTGTTCTTTACCTTCATGCTTCGCGACGTGAATCGGTTCTTGGAGCTGGATCAGATTGCTCCTGCAGTGGACGGACTCTTCGGAGGGGACTGCTGGCGTGAGGTGACTGCGAACCGCGACCGGGAGCGAGCTCTGGTTGAGTTGTACAGAAAGCGACTACACGAAGGTGCGAATGCCAGATACAGCTTACACTTCAAGGTCTGCGAGAGCGACAGCACCGCAACCCTCTACTACCTTGTGCACGCAAACAACAACTTCAAGGGTCACCAGATAATGAAGGGAGTCATGCTCAGTCAGGGCGTGAATGGCGAGTTCGCCTACCTGGGCACGAACGACTTGGCCGAAAGGACACAGACGCTACTCTTTGACCCCAACGACACGTCAGGCCTCGAAGCAGAGCTGATGAGGCGGTACGCTGGACAAACCATAACGTTCGATGGTATTATGGAAGCGATGTGCCATCCGTGGAACCTGGAGCCGCCATTTATCGAGAGGCACTACCGCCAAGTCATCAAACAGATGGCCAGCGATGGTTCCGTGTGCATCCGGCGTATCTCGTCCAAGCGCAATGGACTGAAGGAGAACGACCTGGTGGTGTTCGCACCACGGAAACAATAGACCATGGCCCTTAACTCCTCCATCGAATGGACTGAGGCGACGTGGAACCCGGTGACGGGTTGCTCCCACATCAGCGCAGGCTGCGCGCACTGCTACGCGGAACGGATGGCCCTACGCCTACAGGCCGCAGGCATGCCGAAGTACCGAAACGGGTTCAAGGTGACGACCCATGAGAAGGAACTGCTGATCCCGCAGGGTTGGCGCAAGCCGCACATGGTGTTCCTTTGCTCGATGGGCGACCTGTTCCACGAGAAGGTACCATTCGGTTTCATCCTCAAGGTGTTTGAGGCGATGACCGCTTGCCCCCACCACCAGTTCCAAGTCCTGACCAAACGCAGCAAGAGGCTTCGACAGTTCGCGCACCTGCTGCCTTGGCCCGACAACGTCTGGATGGGCGTCACGGTCGAGGACGGCCGCGTCGTATCTCGCATAGACGACCTGAGGACAGTCCCCGCCAAGGTCCGATTCTTGTCCTGTGAACCACTTATCGCCGACATCGGCCACCTGCGGCTCGATGGCATCCATTGGGTGATTGTCGGCGGGGAATCCGGACCCGGCGCTAGGGAGATGAAGGAAGACTGGGTTCTCCACATCAAGAGCCAGTGCGAGATGGCTGGTGTGAAGTTCTACTTCAAGCAATGGGGCGGACCACGCAAGCACCTAACCGGTCGTGAACTCGATGGCCGGACTTGGGACGACATGCCAGTGGCGGCCGACCGGCCACTGACGCTGCAACTCGGTTCCGGTTCGTAGACGTCGCGGCGGGGCCGCGGTTCTAGTCCACCTCCAGGTTGAACACTGTCCGGCAGATTTCTCTTAGCACTTCCGGCCTGAGTCCGTACGCGGTCCAGTAGTCGGTCGCTGCGGAGGCGAGTTGGCGCAGGGTTTCGCCCGAGTGCTGGCGGCAGAGTTTGTCCACGTGGAGGGCGAAGTTGCGGTAGGGGACGAACTGGATAGGCGGGACGCCGTGTTCCATGAGCACTTGCTTGACCTGCGTGAAGCGGAGTTCGGAGCGTTCGGCCGCGGTGCGGTAGTTGTAGGCCTGGCCGGCGGCGTTGCCGTCGGCCCGGCAGGGCACTGAGCCCTGCCGGACCGAGCCGGCGTAGCGACGGACCGCGCAGTCAACCGCGATCACGTGACGTTTGTCTGTAGGCTTCATCACCGAACCTCCTCATCTGGTGATAGCGTGGATGGCGTGGTACCGTCAGGGATAGAGGGACCAAGGGATCGAGGGAGCGAGTGTTCGGACTCTTCGTGACTTTGTGTCTTGGTGGTAGACTCCGGCTCCGTCTTGGCGGTCTTGGCGTCCTTGGCGGTTTCGATGTCAGGGATCTGGGTTCTGGGTTCGGGGGTCGGGGGCGAAGCGGATACGGTGTGCGGTTCACGGTTCACGGTGGACGCTCCCACCGCCTTCAGGCGTTCATGCGCTTCGCAGATTAGGAACTGGATGGTGTGCGGTTCGAGGCCGAGGGCTACCCACTTCCTGATGCAGAGTTCGAGGTGGAACGCGAGGTCCCGGCCCTGCCGCGTCCGCCAGAGGCGCGCGAGTTCGCGCAGGAACCACTGGTAGTGCATCACCTGCAGCACGGGCATGCCCGAGCCCACAACCATGGGCGCCAGGTGCTTCTTGAACAGCTCTTCGGTCTGTGCCGGGCTTGCGCCATACAGCGCGTTTTCCGCGCCGGCGCGTATCTGGTCCAGGGTCTCAATCATCTCGTGGTTCAGCGCCACTGGTTTCGCGAGGTCTTCCATAGTGTAACTCCTTCGTCGGTTACGTGTTACGAGTTGCGAGTTGCGGGTTGCGGCGTCCGGTCTTGGTCGCACTAGAGCACTTGAGCACTGGCGCACTGGGCCACTTGGCCGTTCCGCCCTCACTATGTTATACGCTTCAGAACCCCTGATTTGCTCAAGAATCTTCGTTTTCCCGTCCACTCATCGGCCTACGGGCCGCCCCGGGGGCTATGTCTGACCGTACAACTCACCGTACATCAAGGCCTTCAACATCCGACACTTGAAAAGAGAAAACGACGCGAACAACGACGCATTGGACTTCCTGAACGACTTTTTGAACGGCTTTGCGAGCGACTTCGGATTCAGCGCCGGACACGGCGCGCGACACAGCTCGCGATACACGTGCCGACGCGCGTGCCGACGCCGGTCGCGACACAGGTCAGCATACGTCCAGACAAAC
>CAIVTL010000649.1 GCA_903908785.1 Caldifarciminota bacterium
GGCGATGAGACGGGCGTGCTCTGTATCGGGCAGCGCGGCAAGCCGCTGGTCCGGGTGCTGAAGGGCAACCGGCTGACCGGTTTTCGGCTGCCGGATTCGGTCAGCCCGTTGTCGCTCGCCGTTGTCGGCGGCAGTCTCGTGGTTCTCGACGCCGGGGCCCGCATCAGTTCGTACCGGATGCCCGAAGCGGAATAGCACACGCTCGTCAGAGGAAAGTCCAAAATCCGAAGTCTAAATGCCGAAGTCCGCTCCGTCGCTTTGACTTTTGCCCTTTGCCTCTTGACCTTTGACTTCGGTCTCATTCATGCTTCGCCGGTCGGAGTTCCCTGCCAGACCTTGATTGTCAGCGACGGCATCAGCACCGTCTACCCGGTTGAGCATGGGTTTCTGATACCCGGCACGGACACCGTCTATGTCTCCGGAGAGCGGCTTGACGCGGCGGACTACACTTTCGATTACAGCACCGGCTATGTCATCTTCTGGCGCAGGCCGGAGAGGTGGGTGCCGATACGCGTCGCGTACCGCTGCGTCGAGTTTCCGGGTCAGCCAAAAGAGTACCGGCTACGCCAGTTTCCAGGTACCAGTGACCAGTTACCAGTTTCCGAGTCGGCGGCTGCGCCCGTCGAACAACCCTCGGCGCGTGCGGCCGATTCTACCGGGCTGGACCTTTCGGGCAATAAGACTCTGGGGGTTAGTTTCGGCGGGGAGGGCGGAGGCATTGACCAGGCAACGCGGGTGGCGATTACCGGCAGCGTTGAGGGCGTTGCGGTCGACGCCGAGCTGTCGGACCAGAGTTCGCCGATTCCCGCGGAGGGGACGACACGGGATATCGAGGAGTTGGACAAGTTGCTTATCAGCCTGCACGGTGAGCAATGGCGCGGGTCTTTCGGCGACGTGGATTTGCGGGTGCCGGTCGGCGGGTTCGGAGCGATTGAGCGGAGCGCCGTTGGAGCGACGGCGAGCGGCGAGGTGGGGCTAGGGACTAGGGGTCAGGGGACGAGGAACGAAGAACGAGGAACGATGAGCGAGGGACCAGGGGTCAGGGGTCAGGGGTCGGGGATAGGAGTGTATGGAGGCTATGCGAGTCCGAAGGGGCTGTTTGGGCGGGTTGAGTTGGCTGGTGTTGACGGTTCGCAGGGGCCCTATGTGCTCGCGCCGGATGGTCGGGCGGCCCAGATTGTGCCGGGCAGCGAGGAGGTCTATCTCGATGGACGCCGGATGGTGCGGGGTTGGGACGCGGACTACACGATTGACTACTCAAGCGGCGAGCTTCTGTTCACGAATCACCATGTGATTGACCAGTTGTCAAGAATCGAGGCGACGTTCCAGTATGTGACCGGGGACTACAGCCGCGCGGTGGTGGTCGGAGGGGCAGAGGTGGGGGCCGGGGGTCAGGGGTCAGGGGTCGGGGGGCGGGGGGCGGGGGTGGACTTGAGCGTCGGTCTGTTCCGCGAGGGCGATGACAAGGTCCGCAACTTTGTGGAGGAGCTTACGCCGGAGGAGCGGGAGTCGCTGGCGGTCATCGGCGGCGATACCACACGGGCGTGGCTCGACGGCGCGACGTATGCCGGCGCGGGCAAAGGCGATTACGTGAAGTCCGGGGACCACTATACTTACGCGGGCCGAGATTCGGGCGACTACCAGGTGCGGTTTACCTTGGTCGGGGATTCGCTCGGCGACTATCGGTACAACGACACGATTCTGGCGTACAGCTTCGCCGGGCCGAAGCGCGGGAACTATGTGGCGAGGCGGCGGGTGGCGCTGCCGGTCCGGAACGAAGCGGCATATGCCCGGCTCGGGGTTGAGCAGCAGGGGTTCAAGGTCGGGGTCGAAGGTCTGTTTCAACGGCGGGTCCTGAACCTGTTCGCGCCGGGCGGAGCGCCGGATGACGCGGGGGCGCTGGGCCTGGATGCCGGGTGGCAGGACAGTTCATATGGGGTGACTTATCAGCACCGGTTGCAGGGCGCGCGGTTCGAGGTTCCGGGTGCAAGGCCGGCGGTTGATTACACCTACCGTTGGGCAGGCACGACGGAGAGCGAGCGCCATTCGAGCGACGAGGTGGCGGTCCGGGCAAGGCCGGCAAGCTTCCTCAGCTTGAGCGGAGAGGCGGGCAGGCTGGAGCGGTTCCAGGGCGGGCCGGTCGAGCGGTACCAGGGAAGTGCGCAGGCCGGGTGGCTGGGATACGACGTGACCCGGGTTGCTGACATCACGAGGCAGAATGTGCTGTTGACGCCGCATGTGGGCTGGTTCTACCCAAAGGCAGGGTGGCAGAGCGAGGTGAAGCCGAAGGAGAATTCGTCGGTCTGGATTGCCGGGATGGAAGTGAAGCCGGTTGCGGCCGTGATGGCCGGAGTTGATTATCACCAGTCGAGCTTCTATGAGCCGGGAGTGGGGAAGTGGCAGCGGACGAGCCGAGGCCGACTGGTTGAAGCCAGGGCGGACTGGACCGGCGGCACCGCTTTTCGGTTGGGCGCGATGGCCGGGCTGAACGACCGGCACTTTGATTCAGGCACGGACGAGGACTGGAACCAGTTGCTGGCCAGCCTGAGCGGTTCCGCGACCCCGCGCGCCGGGCTGCGGATGCAGGCGGATTTCAACCAGTCGTATCGCAAGGTGCAGCTCAAGGACGAACTGTTCCGATACGTCGGTACGGGCGAGGGCGAGTATCGGCGCGACTCGGTTACCGGCCGATACGTGCCGGATACGGAAGGCGACTACGAGCGGGTGATAGTGGCAACCGGCAGGTTCGCCCAGGCGCGCGAGTGGTCGCTCGTCGGGTCGGGCGATGTCTCGATGTTCGACCCGGCGGCGCTGTCCGGTTCTTTCAGCCAGACCCGTACAAGCACCGATACCGCGGTGCTGTCCGAACTAAGCCGGCAAGACCTGCGGCTGGTCGTGAATGCCCTGGAGCCCATGGTCACACCCACGCTCGGCGCGAGTTCGGAGTTCAGCGCCGACCGGACACTGGCCGCGACCGGCCGGGCATCGTCGCATCAGCAGGCCTATGCGGAGTTCTACAGCGACCGGCTGCCGGGGATTGAAGGTCGGGCGCGGGCCGAGGCTGACCGAACCCGGCGTTCGCTTGGCGCCGGGGAAGTTGACTTCAACGAGACTGGCTGGCGGGTTGAGACAAGCCCGATTATCGGCTCCGGGTTGAGGCTTGAGGCCGAGCTGGGGTTCGAGCGGAAGGCGATTGAGGAGCCGGTGGCCTATCCGGAACTGGGGCGGTTTTTACTCGTGGCAGGGGATGCGAGTCTTGCCCGGACGTTCAGTTTCGGCAGCCGCACCCGCGTGCGCGCGTCGGTCTCGGTCGTGCGCCGCACCGCATCGGTCGAGGTCCTGCCGTTCGACGTGGGCCTGGATGAACCGCTGGGCATAAGCCCGGGCGCGGAGTTGAGCTTCGAGCACTCGTTCAGCGACGTGCTGTCGGCGTCGGCCCGGTACGGCTTTCAGGACCGCCCGGACCGGGCGAGCGAGCACCGGCTGAGCGCGGAGCTGAAGGCGTATTTCTGATTGCCGAGTGACCGCGCCTGACGGCGCGGAGTTACCAGTTACCAGTTTCCAGTGTCCAGTTGCCGAACCACGTCTCTGTAGCTCCTTCCGTTTCGTGTTCTTCGTGATTTCGTGGCACCCATGCTGTTTCTCGGCATCCGCGCTGCGCTTGACAGGACGGCACTTGCCGCGCTATGTTATAACGTGTCTGAAACCAGACGGAGCCGGGACTTTGGCCGGCAAGAGGCTGTGAGCGCAGGAGGTTAGAGTATGATGGCATCAAGGAAGACCGGGGCCGGGGTGTCGAGGCCGAGGCAGATGTCCTCGAAGAAGGGCGGGATGGCGCAGTTCGCCTTCATCGGGGTCGCAGTTGTGGTTGTTGTCGTAGTCGCGCTGCTGCTGTTCGCGGGCGGCGGCAAGAAGGGCGCTCCGACCAAGGCGAAGAAGGCTGTCACCGGAGACGTCGTGGCAGGCAAAAAGGCGCACAAGTCTCCGCACGTGGCCGTGGCGAGTTCCGCCAAGAGTGGCCGCGACGCGGAGCGGGCCAAACGGCGCGAGGAGCGCCTCAAGCATCAGCAGGAACCCCGTGGCGCCCGTACCAGCCGCAGTTCGAGCGGCGGTTACAGCCAGGGCGGCACATCGCGCGGCAGCTCGTCGCGCGGCGGCACGTCGCGTAGCAGCTCGGCTGATCCGTCGGAGCTCCGGGCGATAGTAACCGACGGCGCCGGCTCGCGCTTCGCGCTGGTCGGTGAGAAGCAATTCAAGTCCGGCGACGACATCGAAGGCCACAAGATTCTGGAGGTCAGTCCCGACGGGGTCAAGATGGAGTACCGTCAGAGTACGTATACGGTCAAGGTCGGGCAGAAGGTATACTAGGAAAGTCAGAAGGCAGAAGTCA
>CAIVTL010000650.1 GCA_903908785.1 Caldifarciminota bacterium
GTCATGGTCTTGGGCAGCTAGACCCGCGCCTAGTACCGCCCTTAGTAGCGGAGGTAGTATTAGAAAACAGCCGGTCGTGAAGTGCTGCCGCTTCCGTGTCGCGCGGCGCGTGTTGCCCTGCTGACCGCCCGGTTGTCGGCGCTGACGCCGAGGTTGGCGCGGGTTTTGATGCAATGGGCGTTTGGCACCGCCGGTTTCGCAATGATGAGCGAGGCTTTGACTCAAGCGATGCGCGAAGCAATGGCCGGAGTTTTCAATCACGCCTTTGCCGATGCTTCCAGCGAAGCTTTCCGGTGAACTCCCAGGGCAGCTCTGGCGGCTGCGATGACTGCTGCGTTCGGCGGCATATCAGCAGTTGCGCGAACGCACGCGGGCCGAAGCCCGTCCGGACAAGGAGATTGTCCTTGGAGTCCTAGTTGCCGGCGGGTGCGGGGCGGCGGAGGCGGTAGGCGATGACGCGCAGGAGGCTGGTGATTTCGAGCAGGGGCAGGAGCACGATGGCTTTGAGCCAGAAGAGCCCGGAGCGGTCGTGTTTTTTGAGGTAGTGGAAGGTGGAGCGGTGGGATTCCCTTATCATCTTCGCCCGGACTTGCTTCGTGCTGCCGCCGTGACGGTGGACCACGCGTGCGTCGGGGATGTAGGCGGTTTTCCAGCCCGCATCGGCCATGCGCTTTGAGAGGTCAACGTCGTTGAAGAATATCGGGAACTGTTCGTCCATCACGCAAGGGTCCAGGGACGAGGGGCCAGGGGCTAGGGAAGACGGGGTGGGGACCAAGGAATCGAGGACGGTCTTGCGGATCATCAGGCAGGAGGCCATTGGCTGCTCGACTTCGGCGGGCCGGTCATAGTCGAAGTACTTCATCTTCCATCGGCCGAAGACGCGGCTGCGCGGGAACAGGCGGGCGAGCCCGACTAGTTCCCAGAGGATAGACGCCGCGGTCGGAAAGGAGCGAATCGAGAACTGGGTCGTGCCGTCCGGGCTGACGAGCCGGGGCGCGACCGCGCCGATGGCGGGATGCTCGTCGAGGTAGTTCGCGAGCGTATCGAGAGCGCCCAGCTCGATTCTCGTGTCCGGGTTGAGCAGCAGGACATACTCGCCGGTCGCGAGTCGGATGCCCTGGTTGTTGGCGCGGGCGTAGCCGGAGTTCGAGCCGTTGGCGACGAGTTTAAGGTGGTGGTATTGGCCCAGCTTGTCGCGAGTCGCGTCGCTGGAGGCATTGTCCACGACGATGACTTCGAACTCCGAGCCGAAGTTGATGGAGTCAATGCACGCTTCGATGTCGGCCGCACTGTTCCAGGCTACAACCACGATCGAAAGCTTCATGCTAGGAGGCGGAGATTGCGGCCAAACCCGAATGACGAAGTTCGAAACTCGATTGAAACCCGAAGCTCGAATAGCCGAATGCTGACCCCGTGGTTGCGTGTATCGCTTGAATCAAGCTTTCTCGTTCGATGCCGCGCGGCTGGCCGAAGACCGTATGACCGCGCCGAAGATCAGATTGAGTTCCTTGGCTTCCTGCCAGAGTTTGCGCGTCTCAGGGGCCGACTCCGGCAGGGCTGCGGTCAGCATACGGAGCCAGTGCCCTGTTTCCCGGGATTCCTTCCGGCAGATGGCGATTTTGTGCCTGAAGTCGGCCTTGGATTCGGCGTCGTTGGCCTCGCAGTAGTTCGCGCCGACACTGGTTGCGGCCCGGACCAGTTGGCTCACCAGCGGCCGGGTGACCGCCGTTTCGCGTATTGTCTGCGCCAAGCGGATGACAGCTTCGCCGAAGGACGCGGTGCGTTCTTCCAGATCGAACTGCCGGCCGGGCTTTACCATCACGTGGATTCTAGGGCAGCGGCGGCCGGCAATCAAGTCGCACTCTGGCATTCGGACAATCGAGCTTCAATCGTCATTCTGGTTTCGAACTTCGGGTTTTGCCGCGGGCCTACAGCCCGCGGTAATATTCCAGCAGGTCGGAGAGGGTCGTATTGAACGGGATCTCCGGCTGCCAGCCGGTGACGGCCATGAACCGGGATGGGTCGCCGGTCAGGAGCGGGATGTCGTGCGGGCGGAACTTCGCGGCCGAGCTGCGAACCTGCACCGGGACGCGGGCAAGGCTGCAGAGGTAGTCTACGCCTTCCTTGATGACCACCGGCTTGCCGGAGGTGACGTTATAGGTCTCGCCGGCGGCGCAGTGTTCGAGCGCCAGCGTGTAGGCCCGGACTACGTCGCGGACGTCGGTGTAGTCGCGCCGGATTTCGAGGTTGCCCATCTCAATAACCGGTTCGGAAGCACCGCGTTCGATTTGGGCTATGGCGCGAGCGACTTTGGGGAAGACAAACGCGGTGGCCTGGCCCGGGCCGGTGTGGCTGAAAGGCCTGAGGACGACCGTGTCGAGCTCGAACGCCCGGTGGTAGAAGAGACCGGCCTCGGCGGTCATGTGCTTGCTCAGGGCATAGGGGCTGAGCGGCAGGGACGGCAGGTCTTCGTTCAAGGGTCGGCCCACGTTGGAGCGGCCGTAGACGTCGGCGGAGGAGATGAGGATGATGCGGCACTTGAGTCGAAGCTGGCGGACCGCTTCGAGAAGCTTGAGCGTTCCCACCGTGTTGACCTCATATGTTCTGAGCTGGTGGGACTCGGACATGGCCACGGAGCTGATTCCGGCAAGATGAATGATGCCTTCGGGCTGGGTTGCCTTCAGCAGCGCCTGGGTGCTGTCGAAGTCGCAGACGTCGCCGCGGTGCAGCTCGGCCGGGAGGCCAGGCTGCGCGTCAGCCCAGTGCAGGCCGATGACGGTGTGGCCCGCGGCGGACAGGTGACGGGCAAGGTGGCCGCCGGCAAACCCTTCGATGCCGGTGACCAGTATCCGGCTCACGGGGA
>CAIVTL010000651.1 GCA_903908785.1 Caldifarciminota bacterium
CCGAGACGGACACTTCCGGCCCCACCCGGCTTTGTGCTTTCGTGCCTTGATGGTAAACTCCTGTCTCCGTTCCCGGGCCCGGCACTCGCCTTGACACTGAGGATACGCAAGCTAGAATAAGTCATCGTGAGTGAGGGCAATCTTAAGACCGAGCGTGACTCTGAGAGCGTTAAAAATTCATCTGTGGAAAGGAAGCGACGCTAGACAATGATACCGAGTCGCAAGTCCAAGGCTGTCGGGCTGTTCTCGGGGGGGCTGGACAGCATCCTGGCAACAAAACTCATAACCGAGCAGGGCGTTACGGTCGTGGCACTCCACTACCGGCTGCCGTTCGGCGTGCCGGGCCGCGAGCCGACCGAGGAGAGGCTGTCGAAGATGGCAAGCTTGGTCGGCGCGAGCCTGATGATTCTCGATGCCGACGACGCATACCTCCAACTGGTCAAGTCTCCGCAGTTCGGACACGTGAAACAACTGGCTCCCTGCATCGACTGCCTCGTTTTCATGCTCGCCAAGGCCAAGGAACTGGCCAAGGAGATTAAGGCTGATTTCGTGTTTACCGGCGAAGTGGTGGGCCAGCGCGCCATCTGCCAGAACAAGCGATCGCTGAAGCAGATTGAGAAGGCGGTGGGGCTTGAAGGCCGGCTGCTCCGGCCGCTGTCGGCCAAGCTGCTTGAGCCGACAATACCCGAACTGACCGGGCTGGTCCGCCGGGAACGGCTACTGGATCTGAAGGGTCGAAGCCGCCGCCGGCAGATTCGGCTGGCGCACGAGTTCGGGATATTCGACTACCCGATTCCCGGGGCCGGTTGCATGCTGCTGGATAAGAACTTCGCGGCCCGGGCGCGCGATGCCGTCCAACAGGATCAGTTGGCCATGCCCGAAATTGAACTCTTGAAGCACGGTCGTCACTTCCGGCTGGACAGCGGGGCGAAGGTGGTCGTCGGTCGGAACGAGACCGAGAACAAGCGGCTTGAGGAACTGGCGCGTGAGGACGACGTTGTGTGCAAGCCGGTCGATGTGATGGGACCGGTGGCGATTCTGCGGTCTCAGAAGAAGACCAAGAAGGATACCGAAATCGCGGCCCGGATATGCGCGCGTTACTCAGACGCGCCGGCCGGCAAGCCGGTGAAGCTTACCTGTGCGGGCAAGAGTGTGTCGGTGAAGCCGTACAAGGATGAGGACTTTGTCGCCTGGCGGGTGCAGGTGCAGGAGTCAAAGAAGGTCGAGCCCGCGCCGGTGCCGGTGGTGGAAACTCCCAAGAAGAAGCGCGGTAAAGGGTCGAAGAGTTAGGAGTCAGGAGTCAGTAGCATGACGGATGAGAGCAGAGCCAAGATACGTGAGACGCTGGACAAAGAGATCAGGCCGAACCTGCAGGCTGATGGCGGTGACGTCGAGTTAGTCGCTGTTGGCGACGACGGTGTCGTGCAGCTCAGGCTGACCGGCGCCTGTGCCGGCTGTCCGTTCTCAGCGATGACGCTGGCAATCGGCGTCGAGCAGCGGTTGAAGGCAGCCGTGCCCGAGGTAGTCAGAGTCCAGCCTGTGTCCTGAAGCAGCGCGCCCGGAGCGCGCAAGTACAAGGTCCGAAGTCAGAATGACAAAGTCCGGACGGCCTGTCCGGAGTCCGCAATCCAAAATCCAGAGTCCTCAATCTAAAATCCAAAATCCAGAATCTAAAATGGTTCAGGGCCAGGGCAGGCCTTCGAGGAAGCTCTGGCGATAGGCCGCGCTATAGGGTAGCAGGTAGACGGCGGTCGTGAAGAACCCGACTCGGCGCGGTCTCCGCATCATGCGGTCGGCAATTGTTTCCATCGAGTAGAACCGGTTCTTCAACCAGGCCGGCTCGGTGTCCGTGACCATCGGCCGGTAGGTTACGCGCGCCAGGCTGCCGTCCGTTGCCAGGAAACGCGGCTCGATGAAGTCGAGGTCAATCTGCCTGAGTACGGACGCAATCTTGTCGTAGTTGACCGGGGAGGCTGGTTGCGCGGGCATTGTCAGGCGCGCGCCGACCAGCATCTTGCTGGTTTGTAGTGATTTCACCCGGCGATAGAGCCGGTGGACCAGCCGGTGGTCGGTTACAGCTCGTTCGAGGCGTCCGGACAGAAACGACTCGTTCAGGTAGACAATCTTGGTCCCGGCTTTAGCCAGCAGGCGGATGAGCCGCGGATGGTCGAAGAGCCGGTCCGATGCGTTGACAACCCACTGCCGGTGATAGTTCCGGAGCCGGTTGAAGACTTCGTGGTAGTAGTCCGGCAGGGCAGCGACGTCATCGTCCAGCAGATGGATGCGCTTGCGCGGCAGGGTGATGACCTCGCCGATGATTTCCTCCGGCGTGCGCATGAGCGTGTTGGTTCCGTAGTACAGATGCTCGGGGCAGAACGGTTTGACCGGCTCGGGGCAGAAGCAGCCGCGAACGAACTGGATGGTTTGACGGTCGGAGTCCATCTCAATGTTGAGTTTGATTGGCCGCGGGGCGACGTAGCCGGGGTTGCCGGACGCGCGATAGAGCGGCTGCAGGCTTCCGGATTCGGCATCGGCGCGCAGCCGGGGCCAGACGTCGGTGAGGTCGCCGACCACGCGGGGGCCGCACCAGGACGGCGCGGCGTTCTGCCAAGACGTTGCCTGCGGCCCGAAGACCACGGGTACGCAGCCGCGGGCAGTCCAGTCGTGGAGCAACTCCCGGGCCCGGTCAGCCTGACCGAGTCCGATGTGCACCAAGGTTAACGATGAATCCGGTTCGGACGGCTCAACCCGTTCGTCGAGGTAGCGAAGGTCGTCGCCCGGTCGGAGCAAGGCGGCGAGGCGCATGACCTCGATGTTGGGTTGCAGGAAGAGCCGGGCACCCTTCGGCGGGTAGCCCTTGATGAAGCGCTGCGACTCGTCGGCGAGCGCGACGGCCAGGACGTTCACTTGCGAATCAGTCTCAGTACATCGTTGAAGATGGTGAAGAGGACGAGCGCGCCAATCATTGCCCAGCCGATGCCCGCGGCCCAGCTCTGTTCCTTCTCGGTTAGCGGGCGCCGGCGGATGCCACCGATGCAGTCGAGGAGAATCCGTCCGCCGTCGAGTACCGGGATGGGGAGCATGTTGACGACGAACAGGTTGATGGAGAGCAAGGCCCAGAGCGCGATGAAGTACTCCGCGCCCCAGTTCGCGCCCTCGTAGGCAATCTTCGCGACCATTATCGGGCCGCCGATGGCCTTGGTCGAAATCTGGCGGGTTACCACTTTGTAGAGGACGATGACCGTCTGCACGACCACGAAGCCGGTGCGCTTGGTCGCTTCCCAGACCGCGACAGGGAACGACAGGCTCTTCTTCGGGAGCCTGACCCAGACTCCGACCTGGCCGATTCGCTGCTCGGTCATCTGGTCACGCTCGGCTGCTGGCGTAATCGAGTCCTGGAACAGGCGGCCGCCGCGGCGCCACTCGATGCCGATTCGTTGACCGCCCTTCTGAGTAACCTGGTCGACGAAGTCTTCCCAGTGCGTCAACGCCACGCCGTTGACTGATGTAATCGTGTCACCGGGCTTGAGGCCGGCCTTGGCTGCCGGGCTTTCCTTCCGCACGCGGTCAATCACGGCGGCGACCAGCGGCTTCAAGTCAACACTGTCCTTCGGCACGGTGTAATCGAAGACCAGACGTTCGCTCCCGCGGCGAACCGCAATCGGCATCACCTTGCCGATGTTCTTCTCGCTGATGGCCTCGAACCGTTCGTAGTTGGGAATAGTCTCACCGGCAGCAGAGACAATCAGGTCTCCGGATTTGAGCCCGATTTGCTCGGCCGCGGTGTTCGGGTAGGGCTCGATGACCGGTTGGACATATTTGACGCCGAACGCGAGGTACATCACGACCAGCATCAGGAAAGCCAGGATGAGGTTGGAGACCGGGCCGGCAGCGATGACCGCAACGCGGACGCCCAGCGGCTTGTCATTGTATCCGGTCGCAGCTACCGGCGCGTCGGCCGGCGCGGGCCCGGCGTGCTCTTCTTCTCCGGTCATCTTGATGAAGCCGCCAAGGGGGACGAGCGAGAGCCGGTACTCGGTCTCGCCGAGCTTCTTCTTCAGGATAATCGGGCCGAACCCGATTGAGAACACCTCGACCGGTATATGTGCCAGTTTGGCGACAACCAGATGGCCGAACTCGTGGATGATGATGAGGATGCTGATGAAGATAACGACCCAGACAATTGAGGATATCATGCTATTCCTTTCGACGGGCAGACCGGGCTTTGGTTCCGGCGGTCAGTGTGAGCGCGTGCCCGGCAGCCCATGATTCGACGCGGAGCAGGCCCGGGACGGTTGCGCGTGCCGGCTGCTTCTTGGCTGCCAGCGCGTCCAGCACCGCGGTAATGACAGCCGGTATGGCTCCGAAGAGAATCCGGCCATCGAGAAACGCCTCGACCGCCACCTGGTTGGCCGCGTTCAGGGCGCAGGTTGCGGCCGGGCCCAGTTTCAGGGCGCGGTAGGCCAGCTCCAGGCACGGAAAATCATCGTGTTTCAACGGATGGAAATCGAGCCGGCCGAC
>CAIVTL010000652.1 GCA_903908785.1 Caldifarciminota bacterium
CGCAGGGCCTTGATGATGGGAGGGAGGGAGGGATCGGTCTGTTCTTCGGCCCACGGCGCGATGGAATAAGGCTGGAGCTTCCGGCCCTTGCGGTCGAAGGTGACCGGTCCTAAGTGCCCGCCCATTTCGGTGACGAAGGCTTCGACGTCGGTTGACGTTAGGCGCCAGGAAGGCTGGCCGCAAATGATCCGTTTCTTGCCTTGAGTCGTTGCGTTTGAGTTCATAGACCCAAGTTAGCCAAGACGCCCGACTTTGTCTTGAATTTCTATTGGTCAGCGGCCCGGGTGGAAACCCAGGATGCCAGGAGGGTCAAGTTGTGCTATGGTTCTCCATGAGATTGGAGTTGTGCATGATCTCATTCTCGGATGCCGAGACGTGGCCCGCCCTCCCGGCGGGGAGCCCGGCTGAGGCTGGTCTCGCCAGCCGGTTCGGCGCCAGTTCCCCTTACGCTGCTTTGCGGCAAAGAGAAAGGTGAGCCATGATCAGCCGCCAAATGGAATTGAGCATTGAGAACCAGCCCGGGTTTAGACGGGCGAGCCGGGGCCGGAGCCGTGCGAGTCGCGCCCGCTGGTGGTTTGAGCAGATGCGGGAGGTTGTGAGCGAGGCCCGCGATTGGCCGCCCGTTTCCCCGCCACGGCACGCTCCTCGTCCGGTTGAGGATGAAACTAGTCCCGGTCCGGCTTCCTCTTGAGTCACCCCACGAGCCGCGGGTTCCCAATCCTCCGGACGCGGGCGCCATTGCTCCCGCCCCGGGACCATGTCGTTGGAAGTTCGGCCGCGCCCTCCGCCTGATTGGGGAATGATTCGGAAGCGGGATTCGCTGCTGTCGCTCTCGATAATGACACAAGCGTGTGTGGTTTCAGGACACACCCGCCCGCCTTCACGGTCAGTCCTGACGCAACAACGCCCCCCCCAGGAGCGGCGTCGGTCGCGATAACTGTATTTGACTGGCTATTTGAGGCACAAGAGAGGCCTACCACGCCCGATAGGGCACAATAGTTGCGTTAGTGCCAGCCCAGATGAGCAACTTTTACGTCGCGTGTGATCTGAGTGCGGATTACGGCCGAGTGCTGCTGGGAATCTTGAACCAGGGCGCGCTGACGATCAGCGAGGTCCGCCGGTTTCAGAATGTCCCCATCACGGAAAAGGACTCGCTCCAATGGGACATCCCGGAGCTGTATCAGGAAACCCTTGCCGGCCTGCGTGCTATCGGAACCTACGAGGAGGCCGTGGACGGCATTAGCTGCAATTCGTGGGCCTCAGATTACCTGCTCTTCGAAGCCGACAGCTCTCTGATCACCCCGACCCATCATCATCGTGACCCCAGGAGCGGGGAGGCGATGCAGAAAGTCCTGTCGATAGTCCCCAGGGAGACGCTTTACGAGGAGACCGGGGTTTGCCCGAAGCCGGGCGATACGCTCTTCCAATTGAGAGCGGAGAAGGGCCGGCGCCTCAACCGGGCCCAGCACCTCTTGCCGGTTGCAGATGCGTTCAATTATCTACTGACGGGTGTTCCGCGCGTGGAGAAGTCCATGGCCAGCACCACCCAGCGAATCCGAACAACCGCACGTCCCCACCACGCGAACATCACGATCCCCCCTATACTGTATGCAGCAGTTGCAATAATTAACATCGTTTACTGTGTCA
>CAIVTL010000653.1 GCA_903908785.1 Caldifarciminota bacterium
CCAGCTATTATAGAACAACTCGATGTACTCGACAATCGCTGCTCTGGCTTCCAGTCTGGTCCGGAACCGTCGCTGGTAGACTAGCTCCACCTTCAGCGTCTTGAAGAGACTCTCCGCCACCGCGTTGTCATAGGGGTCGCCCTTGCGACTCATGCTCGGGACCATGGCGTACCGCTTGAGTAACTTCTGGAAGTCACCACAGGCATACTGGACGCCCCGGTCCGAGTGATGTATCAACCCAGGCCCGGGTCGTCGCCGCCCGGCCGCCATCTCAAGCGCATCCAGCACCAGATATCGGGTCAGTCGGCTGCCCATCGACCAACCGACGATCCGGTGCGAGTACAAGTCCATCTCGGTCGCCAGATACAGCCAACCTTCGTCCGTCGGTATGTAGGTGATGTCAGCCACATAGACCTGGTCCGGCACCGCCACCTGGAAGTCGCGGTTGAGCCGATTCGGTGCTACCGGGTAGTCGTGATTGGAGTCGGTCGTCGGCCGGTACTTCCGATGCTGCACCGCCACGATGTTGTGCTGCTTCATCAGCCGGGCTATCCGGTTGATGCTGCAGCGGATATCACGCCCGTGCAGTTCGGCGTATATCCGCCGGCTACCGTAGGTACGGCGGCTCTTCACGAAGACCTCTTGGATGAACATCAGCAAGTAGCGGTTGCGACACTCGCGCTTACTCTCGGGTCGGTCACAGGAAGCGTAGAAAGTGCTGCGCGGCATCTCCGTCAAATGGCACTTACGTCTGACCGGCAGCCGGCTTTCATCCTCGACGATGAACCGGGCTCTCAATGCGCTTCCTTTGCCAGCCAGACGGCCGCTTTTTTTAAGAAGTCCCGCTCCTCTCGCAAGGTGGCGTTGTCCTTCCGCAGCCGACGGTTCTCTTCCGCCAGCGTCAGGTCACCCTTGCCCGCCGTGGGTCCTGCACCCCACTGGCGGAACTGCCGCCGCCAGATATGCAGGGTGTTCTCGTTAATGCCCAGATCCCGGGCGGCTTGGGCGACCTTGATGCCGCCTTCGGTCGTCAGTCGTACCGCTTCGACCTTGAACTCACGAGTATAGGTCTTCCGCGGCTTCTTCTCTGTTTCCAAACGTTACCTCCGGTTTGATGCTACTTCCACTACTACAGTTGTCCATCAAACCGGGGGCACCCCACCATCACATCGCTGGCCATGAAGAGGGGACGACTAACCAGACCGTCGTCAATTCCGTGAATGCAGGCACGGGCTCCCTGATTTACACCGGGCATGGGGAGTGGGACAGGTGGGGGCAGTGGTCGTATTCCGGTGAAGACTGGAAACAGACCCAAATAGACGTGCTACAAAATGGGCCGATGACACCGGTCGTAGTTCAGTTGGGATGCTTCTGCAGCAACATCACGTCCGCGCCCGGCAACTGTATCTCAGAGTCATGGATAGCCAAGCGCGAGGGTGGCGCGGTAGCCGCGATGGGGGCGCATGAATTCGAGTGGGTTACACCCGCAGACCATTTCGCGACGGGGTTCCTACTGGCCATTGGTGACAACACGAGTCCCCAGTCTGGTGGTGGTCATGCCTACTGTGACCCGAGGGTCAACTTGGGCGACATCATGATGCTGATGGTCGCATACGTCAATCTGTACTCGCCGGGCGATGGCGAGGTAATCCATCCATGGCTTCTATTGGGAGATCCGTCCATGCCGGTATGGACGGGTGGCGCTCCGAGGAGACCGTTGGTAACCTACCAGCATGCGATTCCCGGGACTGAGTGCGACCTGCCGGTGTCCGTGACAGTGGATGGCACACCAGTCTGCAGTGCGCTCGTGAGTCTAACCGAACTCCAGCCCCAACCCGGAGAACAGTTCCCTCGGGTTCTCGACTGCCACAGAACAGACCACGACGGGAACGTCACTCTGCGCGTGCCTTACCCCCGTGGCGATATCTCGGTGACCGTAACGGAAGGGCACGTTAGAGAGGATGATGTGCTACAACCGGGCGGGACGCGCACGCCCATCCTTCAGTTCACCAGCGGAACGTGGTGCGAGCGCGCGCGGGTGCCGCTCGCCCCGTCGGGAAAGCAGGTCAAGGCCGGCGGTTGGCTGGCGTACAACGCGGGGAATGGGCTCGTCTACGCAGCGAAAGGGAACAAGCAGCAAGACTTCTACGCGTACTACCCAGACAGAGACTCTTGGTCGGGTACGGGCCAGCTACCTGCGCTCGCAGATGTCCCGCTGGGGACCGAAGGCAAGCCGCCCGCGAAGGGCTGCGTCGGATGTGCGGACGGGAGTGGCCACATCTACATGACCAAGGGCAATAACAAGCTGGGGTTCTACACGTACGACGCGACCGCTGATTTATGGACCCAGAAGAAGGACGTCCCGCTCGGCGGCGGCCAGAAGGTCAAGAACGGTGCGGACATCGTCTGGGCGTACAAAGGCTCGGTCGGCTCGCCGTACCTGTTGAAGGGGTACAAGAACGAGTTCTACCGGTATGACACCGGCGGCGACACTTGGCTCCGGCTGCCGGACGCGCCGGTGGGCGCAAACTGGAAGTGGGACAAGGGCTCGTGGTTAGCCTATGACGACGTGAACAACAAGATTTACGCCTTCAAGGCGAAGTACCAGGAGTTCTACCGATACAGCCCGGACGGCGATTCTTGGAGCGGGTTGCTGGCGAGGATGCCGGTTCCGGGCAGCGGCGGCAACAAGAAGGCCAAGGATGGTAGTCGCGGCGCGTACGCGGGCGGTTGCGTCTATGCCTTCAAAGGCGGAAACACTCAAGAGTTCTGGTTGTACAATACCGCGACAAATGTGTGGGCCGAGAAGGAAACATTGCCTGGGAAGGCATCGTACAGCCAGCTCAGGAAGAAGGTACTGACAGGCGCTGACCTTGTGGAGGCTGGCAGTCAGTTGTTTGCCCTGAAGGGGAACAAGACGTTGGAGTTCTGGCGTTACACGCCCGGGATAAGTACGATGCCGGCGTTGCTCAACGCAGGCGGGCCTAGTCACGGCGGAGTGGTCGCGTCCTCGGGCGGCACTACGCTGGATGGCGAGACGCCGATTATGGATGGGCTCTCGGCTTCATTGCCGAGATGGGACCCCGCGCCGTGGAGCAGTATGGTGGTCTACAGCAGGGAAGATACGCCGGGTGACGACTATGAACAGGTGTACCAGCGCTTCTACGGGTCGTCCATCCCCGAGCAGCGCGTCACCGAGGTCGAGACCGACTGCGAGGAGCCGGTGGTCAGTCCGCCTCGGCCCGGAGGCCAGCTCATTGCGTTTCAGATGGCGGATACGGTGAGTGACTCCTACGAAATCTGCGTCACCCCGGCGTATGCGGCTGGCGGTGGCGGCGGGTCTGGCGGGACGGATGAAGTCTCGGAAGAACCGGTTGGTGGGACCAGCGATGCGGTAGCCCCGGCAAATGCCGTGGTGCCGGTCGGTTCGGTTTCCGCTCACGCGGCGACCGGAGGCAGCACCATTCTGTCCCGACCCATCTGGCAGCGTACGTTCGGGGATGAGGCTGACAGGCTTCATCCGGAGTTCGACCAGACCGGCTCTTGGATATGCTACGAGCGGGACGTGGATGGGGCTGGCGGCTGCTACACCCAGATATGGCGCGTGCCGGCCGACGGCGGGCCAGAGGAGCAAATCACGTTCGACAACGCTGACCACTTTTCGCCTAACTATTTGAATCCGCAGGAGATAAGCCTCATCCTGAGTCCGAACGACGGCTACGATGTTGTCGCAAAGGCCAACGTGTTCACGCACCAAGTCACGGTGTTATCGAATCTTATGACCGACCACGACCGGCCAAATCCGGCCTGGGGCGGCGCGAGCGTGGTGGCCGAGGCCTTAGATGACGCGGGTAACAGCGGCATCGTCAAGATTCCGGCCTGGGGCGGGCCGGAGCAGTGGATAGCAGGAGCGGGCGCGAACGACCTTGAGGCTCCGGACTACAGTCAGGACAACCGGAGCGTGTTTGCGGTGCGCTGGACCGGGATTACGAGCCAGATAGTCTGCGTGGACGCCATGAACGGCGGTTGGTGGCCGGTGACCGACACGCTGGCCATCAGAGACAATCCCGACGCACACCTGAGCCCAAACAGCCCAATCTCACTCGCAGTCTACGAAAGAGAAGCATGGAATCCGCTCGACCTGCTTCTTGGCGG
>CAIVTL010000654.1 GCA_903908785.1 Caldifarciminota bacterium
GATGAACACGGATGAACACAGATTGAGTCCCGACTCGAACCCGAGTCTTGCGTCGCCGGGGGTGGCACTTGACGACGGTCTTCAGGACCCCAATGGCCTCAGGACAGAGGCGGCGGAGAGAAACATCATCGCGAAAACGATGATGTTGCGGCCTTGTAGTACAGATTCCGTTTTGGGATTTGAGATTTCCTGCGCCCGGCGCGGGGGTTCATTATGATGAACCGCGCACCATGGGCAGCAAGACCAGACGTCAGACGTGGGGAGTCCGATACTGCGAACTGCAAACTGGGAACTGGTAACTCGCGCGAAGCGCGCGGGGTTTGGGATTTCCCGCGTCCTACGCGGGCGTAACTCGTAACTCGCAACCCGCAACACGAAACGAGGCCGCGCCAGGGCGGCGCGGCCTCTCTGCCCGCTACGGCGTCAGGGTCCAGTAGCCGGTCCAGAACGTCACGAGCGACGGTCCGGTTCCGCGCGTCAGCTTCACCGTCCGCACCGGCAGCACCAGCGCCGGCACCGAACCGAGCAGCGCGGCGCCAGTGGGCGGCTGCGCCGCAGCGCCAAGCGTCACGGTTACGCCTGAAGCGGCCACGGCCGTCTCGAGCAGGAACACAAGCGCTCGAACCAGGTACAACATGTTAATCACCTCCTCTCGCAAGTTACGAGTTACGAGTTACGGGTTACGAGTTCCTCCATCTTCAGTCTTCGTTCTTCGTTCCTCGTTCTTCAGTCCTCCGTCCTCCGTCTCCCGTCCTCAGTCCTCCATCTTCAGTCTTCGTTCTTCGTTCCTCCGTCTTCCGTCGCGCGGCCGGCGGTTTGGCAGCCTCCCCGCCGACCGCGCCCTGTCCTCGCTGTCAGCCGTCCTCGTTCCCAGAGCTTCCGGCGCCTTTGTCATTTCCACTTCTGACCTATGACTTGCGCCCTCGCCCCGGGCGAGGCGCTTACGGCGCTATCGGCGCGCCGGCGTTGAAGACATCGGTCCGGATGGCCTGCAGCACGGCCTGCGTGAGGCCGCGTGCGGTCCACTTCGCGGACAGGACCGCGACTTCCTGCGCCAGCGACTCACCGGACACTTCCTTGCGGGTAAGCGCCCAGATCTCCCGGCCGAAGTTCAGGTAGAACGGGCACTGGATGGTCGGCACTCCCGACGCATCGCAGGTCTGCTTCACCTGGAGCTCCATGGCCGTGAGCAGCGGGAACACTGCGGTGACATTGGCCAGCATGGCCGGCCGCATCGCGTCCAGTGTTTCCTTGATGCGCGTGGTATCGAACTTCGCGTTCCATTTCGCGATTCGCCTGGTTGGGTCTGTCATAGACCCTCCCTTTCTGCGGGTCTCCCCGCGTTTGGCGTCGTCTGATTCTGAAGACTGGCCGCAGCCAATCTCCTTCATATGTTATACCGTCCAGACCCCCCGATTTGCTCAAGAAAATGAAAGCCGCCGGATTTCTCCGGCGGCTACGGACAGGACATCCACAGATTCCGCAGATTACACAGATTCCAGTACAGTTCGGAACGGACATGACAACCGCAGATTACGCAGATTCAGCCGCTTACCGCTATCCGCCTTCCGCCCCCCCGCACTTCTGACTTCTTACATCCAGCCTCTAGCTTCTGACTTCACTCTGACCGCTCTTCATCCTTCCCGCTTCATCCTTCATCCTTTTCCTTTGCTGCTGCTCCCACCAGCGAGGAAGGCCCGTCGGGCAGAACCGCGGTCACCGATTCCGTGAAGTCATCATCCGGCTCAGTGTGGTCCCATCCATAGAAGATGGGCGCAGGCGTGGAATCGACCTCGACCGGGCTGACTCCGCGCTCCTGCAGCCGGCGCTTTATCACGGCCAGGGCTTGCTCCCGCTTGCGCCTCACCCGGATGACGGGCAAGCCCGTTGCCTTGGCGGTTTCACCGAACGTCAGACCGTCCTTGTCGTGATGAGTCACGGACAACCGGCCATCCTCCGAAAGGGCTTCCTGCTCCTCTCGCAGAACCCGGCTGCACCGCTTGTCCTCATAGACTTCGGCCGGCCCGGCGACCGTGCCCGCCCAGGCCTCGTGCTTTGTCTCGTCATACGGAACCAGCCGCGGGTCGGATAGCTCTGCCATGACCTCAGTGGCGACCCTGCGGGCGTGCCAGCAGTACCATGTCGGGAGCGATGCGCGCTTGTCCTCGGTGTACTCGTGGAGATAGAGGAACGCGCGGGTGTGTGTCCGGGCGACGACCTCTCTTACGAAACGGCCGCCCCGCTGGCCGTATCGCGAAGCGACAAACAACCGTAGCGGGCCATCGCATTCTTTGTAGATTACGTCGTAAGCGTTCACGTAGCCGTTCAGCACTCGCTGAATGGCATCCGTGACCTCTTTTCTATTCTTCGGATCCATGCGGACTCCTTATGCCTGCGCATGGCCGCAACTGGGCCACCGCAGGCGCTTTCATATTTGACGGCCCGATATGGACCGTCACGCGGACATTGTCTGTCTTTCATAGCTTCAGTCTTTCCACTATGACGATTCAGTCTCCTCGGGGTGCACACATTGTCGGTGCGTTTACCGTCCCCTTGGGTTTCGCGGAAGCGATTACTGCGGACCGGTGTGCTTCCATCACCGGCGGCCGCCATTCCAAGCGCCCGAAGGCGTGTACTTTCGGCGGCCCAACTCTCAGACACAGTCGCGGCTTGTCCTGAACAATGGACACCTCCATTACTGCTTGTAGCAGCCACTTGCTCTGCCCGGTTGGCTGAATTGACCGGGTCCGAATCCGGCAAAACCCGCTCTTTCCTCGGGGCCGGAACGGACAATATCCGAAGTTCGAGATTCCTCATGCATCGCTCTGCTATGGTATTTTCTTAACCAGATTACAGCCCATCGCTACGGACGCAGTCATGTTGAAGCCTGTTGCGTGTGACAATCCACCTACTGCTACAATAGGCCGCAACACGATAAACCGGCAGTTAACTAACACGTCATTGTTCGCTGTCTGCGTATTAGGCTTGGTATTCAACTGCAACTGTCCGGCAAAAGAAAAGCCGCTACTGGAACATCCGCCGTTGTCCTGCATGTTCCTCCTCCGAGCCAAAAAAAGGCCTTCCATCTTTGGTAACGTGAAGTCGCCTCAAGCGCCGCAGACGCATCGTGAGCGCGCCAATCGTCACAACGAACTGCTCGGCGACGCGATATATGCTCGACCATCGTGACGCATCGATCCTATCCATTACCGGAAGCAGCAGGTACTTGGGCATCAGCAGTGCGCTGGCATATCGGTTCACCGCGCTGGCGACGTCCGGTGCATCGCAGGTCCGTTGCAGATGCGACAGGACCTCATAGCTGCCGTCATTGGTCCAGATGCCCCTAATGAACTTCACGGGCACGCCACCCGCAGTCCGGTAATCGACCCTGCTATCTGCATCAGTGCGACCGAACAGAAACCCTGTCCGCGTATCTTTGTCCTTCTCAAACAAGTCCCAATGTCCGACCTCGTGCCCAACCGAAAACCGTTCCAGGCCGGGCTTCTCGGTGAAGACCGCGCGATGGCGCTCGTTCACGACGACCAGCTTGGACTCCGGGCAGAAGGCCGCAGGTACGAAAAAGCCCGGCAGCACATCGAGCGGCTCGTATGCCAGCCGCAAATCGAACAGCACCTCAGCCAGTAACTCCACCGGGACCGGTGGCTCGACCTTGCGACCGGTCTTGCGTTCGTACTCGGCCAGCCGGCCGGCCGTTTGGTCCTCCAGTTCGGCATTTCGCCAGATCTTCATTTCTTCTCCGGGGCTTTCTTCCTGAGCTGACGCAAACATGCCTCCAACTCCTCCTCGGTGAACTCTTTGTCCCTCATGGCCCGTAGCAGAATAGGAACGGCCCTGCTGCCGGTTACTACCTCGCCTAAGTCCTTCGGCACCTTGCCCGCCAACAGGATGAGCTTGTCGGCGTCGGCCCGGAGCACGTCGGCCAGCTTGCGAATGGTGTCCTCCGCAGGCGGGGACGCTTTGGCGGTCTCGATCTTGCTGAGGTAGGTGAAGTCGATGTCCACCCGCTCGGCAAGCTCCTTCTGCGAGAGGCCCTTCTCTTTGCGCAACTCTCGCAGGTAATCTCCGAACGAAAGGTTTTGTGATTCAGTCACACAAGAATTCTAGTAGGGTTGCACTTGAAAGTCAAGCCAAATATGTCGTAGACCTGACGTCCGTGCCGTAAGCCGTAACCCGCCGCTCCTTCACGAATAGCCATTCGCAACTCACATTGGGATTCGGGGTTTGGAGTTTCGCGCCATTTGCGGGCCTTGGGGTTTAGAGTTTGGAGTTTAGGATTTGTCCTCCGTGTTGGTGTCTGTGATTTCCCGCGCAACGCGCGGGTTGACCCCGAGCCATTTTGCGGCTATAACCTCCAGCGTGATAGACCGAGCCTCCGCATCTAAGGTACGACTAACTCAAGGCCGTAGGCTATGACAACAACAACTGACCTGCGTGATGGTGTGGTGCTGAGTGGCACCACAATAAAAGATTCTTGACGGACGGCGCAACGGGCGCGGTCCTGGTTCACCTCTAGCAGCAGGGTAGGAGTTAGTCAGTTAGCGGTTAGCAGCGCCAAACCTGCTGCCAAGGGCTAGCGGCCTTTGGGGAGACTAGCAGGCGTAGAGTCGCTTGATGCGAGCTTTGTCTTCGACCTGTTTGTCGCCCTTGTAGTACAGTTCGACAAGCTCGACGCGGCCCTCGGCCGCGAACCACGCATACACAACGCGAATACCTGAGTTGACGCCGGAGCCACGCAGCGACTGGCAAGCGACCCTCTTCGCCACGAAGACCGGCGGGTCATCGAATCCGAGGCCGGCCACACGCTCGGTCTTCCCAACCGCCTGTTTCTGGCCGTGAAGCAACTCCAATTGGTAGTCGATGAAGGTCGTGAGGTCGTCTTCGAGCGAACGGAACCGCTTGAGGAGCCTCTTCAGGTCACGCTCGAACTCGGGCGTGCGCGTGACCTGCCTAATCGTCTTCGCCGTAGACACGCTGGGAGTAGGGCGCAGTGCGATAGAACACTGCTTCGTATGGTATGGGCTTGCCTTCAGCCGTTCCGCGCCAGGGGACGTCACCGTGCGAGTACTCACTGATTTGGGTTGCGGTCATGCCTGAGAACCGGGCAAGCACATCGTCGATGAGAGTCTGTTCCTGCGCCGAGAGCACGGTAAGGTCGGGTGCGCGCCGGGGCAGGTACTTGGTCTGCGGGTACTTGTAGAACGCACTTCGGACCCGCTCCAATTCCCCGGAGCGCTCCATCCGCTCGACCACCTTGCCGAATTCGGCCGGCGTCGGGCCGAACTTGTTACGGATGTAGGTTGCGCCGATAAGCTGTTCCTCGTACTTCTCGTAGTAGTCGAAGTCGATGAAGTAGAGCAGCTTGTAGATGACCGTTTCGCCGACGTTGGGTAGTGACCCGACCCGGCCCAGAACGTAGAGCAGGACCTCCTTGAACTTGGCGATGTTCTTCTGCGGCACATTGATACGCGTCGGCAATTCCGCCGCCGCAGGCTTGGCGTCCCGCGCCAGGCAGACTTCGGGCTCGGTCTCGGTGCCGAGCAATACGCCCGGTGGAGTGGACAGCGCTTCGCTGAGCCGCACCAACTCGTCGGTCGTCACCCGTCGCTCGCCGGTCTCGATTTGCGACAGGGCCGACCGCGGAATCCCGATCTTCCGCGCCAGCGCTTCCTGGCTTAGGCCCTTCTCCTCGCGTCGGGTCTTCACCCTATGCGCGAGCTGTCTATGTGTAGTGTCCATTACTTGCCTCCGTTACTTGCAGCCAGCTATTATACTGGCGTTCGATTTCCTGTCAAGTTATTGTTAGATATTCCAACAAGCGGCTCAATTCACTTCCAACGAGAACACGTTCCTGCAGATTTCTTTGAGCACGTCCGGCCTGAGTCCGTACGCGGTCCAGTAGTCGGTCGCTGCGGAGGCGAGTTGGCGCAGGGTTTCGCCTGAGTGCTGGCGGCAGAGTTTGTCCACGTGGGGGCGAAGTTGCGGTAGGGGACGAACTGGATGGGCGGGACGCCGTGTTCCATGAGCACTTGTTTGACCTGCGTGAAGCGGAGTTCGGAGCGTTCGGCCGCGGTGCGGTAGTTGTAGGTCTGGCCGGCGGA
>CAIVTL010000655.1 GCA_903908785.1 Caldifarciminota bacterium
GTCCACGAAAATGCCATCACCGTCCGGCGTGCGGCGTGAATTCTCAGGTACGCACTGCCCAGCTACGTGCGGATCCCGCCCCATCAGCGAGCTAAAACAGATGGAGATGTGGTCCTTGTTCGGGTGTCCGAGAGATCCGCTGAGCCTCTTCGCCAACGCGCTGACGACTTGGCTTGGCGGGCGTCCATCGCGGTACTGCTTCGCCAAGTCGGCCAAGACCTCCGTCACTAGAATGGGCGTAACGTTGATGAAGCACTGCCTGCCCAACGACTGGTGCTCTCTGAGGGTCAGCCCTTGAAATGCAGACTTGTCCAGAATCGTCACCATGCCCCGGTTCAGCGGAGTTGGGTGTTTCGTCGTCGTCATGCTCAATGGAGAGGGAGAAAGAGGTAGCTACCAACCGACGAGAAAC
This sequence comes from Caldifarciminota bacterium, assembly GCA_903908785.1. Taxonomy (GTDB): domain Bacteria; phylum Hydrothermota; class Tepidihabitantia; order Tepidihabitantales; family Tepidihabitantaceae; genus UBA2258. The sequence continues at coordinate 413 of CAIVTL010000655.1, forward strand.
GGAAGTCCCGAGCTCTCCGAGCCCGGGACTTCCAGTACTTTGGTGCGGCTTGAGAGCCCGCTGACGATGCTTACCCGGGACTTCGGCACGCGCAGGAACTTCGCCACGGCCTTCACGACTGCTTCGTTGGCCTTGCCTTCCTGAGCCCTTGCCCGCACTGAAACGCGCAGGGAGCCATCCGGCTCCCTGCTTACTGAATCAGCGTGTGCACCCGGCTTGACTCTGATGCGAAGGCGCATCAGGAAGGATTCAAGGGGTCAAGGATCCGAGGATTCAAGGGCCCGAGTCCGTTCACTCGAATCCTGGAATCCTCGATTCCTCGAATCCTGTCCCTATCCTACGGGCTTGAACCCATCCTTGTACCGGTCGAGCAGTTCGGCCCGCTTGCCGACGTTCCAGCTCGAGACCCTTGAGAAGTACCCGGTCACGCGCGTGATGAAGTCAACGTCCGTCTTGCCGCAGTATGGGCAGACATCGTTTAAGCCGCGGCTGGTCCGCCCGCAGGTCTTGCAGGTCGTTAACTCGGGCGAGAACGCGACCTGGGCGTTGCGCGTGTGGTGGAAGGTCTTGAGCACAAAGTTAGCAACCGCCTCTTTGGGCGGCCGCGCGTCGGCCAGCCACACGTGGGTCAGGGCGCCGGCCTCAATCATGTCATGGAACTTGCCCTCGCGGTACACGCGGTCGATCGGGTCAATCGGGTGGCCGACGTTCAGGTAGGTCGAGTTCGTGTAGTAGGCCGAGCCGTCCTCGATGTTGCCTTTGACGACCTGCAGCGTGCTGTCCCGGTAGTGACCGAGGTCGAGCCGGGCCAGCCGGTACGCGGTTGACTCGGCCGGGGTCTGTTCGAGGACGAACCGCATGTCGTTCTGCTGCGACAGCCGGCGGCACTCCAGGTTCAGAAACGCCATCACCTTCAGGCCGAACCGGAACGCCGTCTCATCTTCATGAAGCTCATGGCCCAGGTGGTACTGCACGAGCTCGTTTAAGCCCAGCACGCCGACCAGGTATGTCACCCGGTGCATGCGCAGGTACTCTTCGCCGTCCTGTTTCATGGTCAGGAGCGCCAGCGGCCCCTCTTCCTTGAGCGCGAGCAGCTTGTCGATGAACACTTTCTTCTGGATGTGCGCCTTGACCGCAAGTTCGAGGTCGCGCCGCAGCCGCTCGAACAGTTTGGTGTCGTTGTGGTTCGCGACGTACGCCGCGCGCGGCAGGTTCAGGGTGACGTTCTGCAGCGCGCAGTAGCGCATCTTCCACGGGGTCATCGCGTCGCACAGGTCCGACTTTTCGAGCTTGAACGACAGGCGGCAGCACTCGCTGATTTTCGCGGTGTTGCCCCGGTCGAATACGAAGTAGGTGTTCCCCTTCTCCGCGGCCACGTCCGAGATGTGCTCCAAGAAATCCTGCCAGCCCGGTGTGTTGAAGAACCGGTCGGTTATGTGCACCAGCGGTTTCGGGAAGAAGAACGGCCGGCCCTTGGCATCGCCTTCCTTGTACACGTCGAATATCGCCCAGA
>CAIVTL010000656.1 GCA_903908785.1 Caldifarciminota bacterium
ATCATCGCCCGGAACTGGTTGATACGTTTCGGGTCGAAGAACATGTGCTCGGTGCGGCAAAGCCCGATGCCCTGTGCCCCGAGCGCGACGCCTGCCGCCGCCTGGTCCGGCTGGTCTGCGTTGGCCCGGACCTTCAGCCGGCGGATTGAATCGGCCCAGCGCATCACGCGCGTGTAGCGCCGGTAGACCGGCGCCTGCGACGGTTTCAGGGTCTTGCTCACCAGGACACGGACCACCTCGGACGGAATGGTCTTGATCGGCCCGGCAAAGGCCTCGCCCATGAAACCGTCGAGCGAAATGAACTCGCCCTGCTTCACCCGGTGCTTGCCCACGGTCATCACCTTACGGCGGTAGTCCACGTGGACATCGGCGCAGCCGACCACGCAGACCTTGCCCATCTGGCGAGCGACCAGCGCCGCGTGGCTGGTCATGCCCCCGCGCGCGGTGAGGATGCCGCTCGCGACCTTCATGCCGCGGATGTCCTCCGGGCTCGTCTCCTCGCGCACAAGGATGAAGTGCTCCGGCGCCTGCTTCCTGCCCTGCTCGCGCGCCTTCTTCACCTCCTGCTCGTCGCGCGCCTGCGCCGCTTCCAGCGCGTCGGCCGTGAAATAGACCCGACCGCTCGCCGCGCCCGGCCCGGCGGCCAGGCCCTTGGCCAGCAGCCGCCGCTCGGCCACCGCCTTCATCTTTTCCTTCGGGTCGAATATCGGCTGCAGCAGGTGATTGATAGCATTAGGCTCGATGCGCATCATCGCCTCGTCAAGCATCAGCACGCCCTCGGTGACCATCTCGAGGGCGATGCGGACCGAGGCAAACCCGGTGCGCTTGCCGGTCCGCGTCTGCAGGATGTACAGCTTGCCCCGCTCAATGGTAAACTCGATGTCCTGGATATCGCGGTAGTGGGATTCGAGCTTGTTGCGGATGGCGAAGAGCTCGGTGTAGACTGCCGGCATTGCCTTGCGCAGTTCGTCGATGTGTTTCGGGGTCCGCGTGCCGGCGACCACGTCCTCGCCCTGCGCGTTCATCAAGTACTCGCCGTAGAACTTGTTCCGGCCCGTCGCCGGGTCGCGGGTGAACGCAACCCCGGTACCGGAATCTTCACCCTTGTTGCCGAAGACCATCGCCTGCACGTTGACCGCCGTGCCCCAGTCGTCGGGAATGTTGTTCAGCCGCCGGTAGACATTGGCGCGGTCATTGTCCCAGGAACGGAACACCGCGGCAATCGCCTCCCAGAGCTGCTGGTGCGGGTCCGTCGGAAAGACCGACCCGGTCCGCTTCTGCACCAGCCGCTTGAAAGTCCTGACCAGCTCCTTCAGCTCATTGACGCTCAGTTCGTAGTCGAACTTCAGGTGGCGGCGCTGCTTGAGCTTGTCAATCTCGACCTCGAACGGGTCCCGCTCCTCCTGGCTCTCCGGCTTCATGCCCATGACCACGTCGCCGTAGGTCTGTATCAACCGCCGGTACGAGTCCCAGGCAAAGCGCGGGTTCTGGCTCGCGCCCGCCAGGCCTTCGACCGTCTTGTCGTTCAAGCCCAGGTTCAGCACCGTGTCCATCATCCCGGGCATTGAGGCACGCGCGCCCGAACGCACCGAGAACAACAGCGGGTCGCGCGCGTCGCCGAACCGCCGACCCATGATGCCCTCCACATAGTGAATGCCCTGCGCGACATCGTGGTCCAGCCCCGGCGGCATCGACCGCTTCTTCATGTAGAAGACGCAGGCCGAAGCGGCAATCGTGAACCCGGGCGGAACCGGCAGACCGATGTTGGTCATCTCCGCCAGGTTCGCGCCCTTGCCGCCGAGCACGTCCTTCATCTGCGCCGAGCCCTCGGCCCGGCCGCTGCCGAAACGATAAACCGATTTCATGTGCTAAACTCCGTTCTGCGGTCCTAAATCAACGAACGATAATCTCAAGTCGTAGGTCCGTGTGTGCGGCGACCATGCCGCACCGGTAGGCTACTCGTCCTTGCCGGGTTCGCCGGCATCCGCGGCGAGAAAAGCGTCAAGGAGTTCCTTGGCCAGGGCCACGTTCTCCTCTGCCACCAGCACCTCGCCCCAGACCGGCCGCATCACCTGCGCAAGGCCGTCATACGATGGAATCTGGAACGAACGAATCATGGCCGGTACGCCGTTATCCTCGAACAGGTCGCGCACCGCATTCGCCATGAGTTCGTTGGGAGGTCGGTAGATAGCTTTAAGTGCCACGGAGTGAATAGTATACACCCGATTCCGACGCCAGTCAAACCAGCCGGCAGGCCACGACCTCCTACCCCCAGTCGCGGTTCCCGCTGGAATCGGCCGTGGGACGGACTACTGCTGGAACGCGACGAGGAGGGCGGCGGCGATGACGGGGATTTCGTCGCGGCGGAGGGTGCGGAAGTCGAGCACATACACGCCCTTCTCGACCCGCCCGAAGACCGGCGGGCGGTTGAGACGCATCCGGCGGGCGAGTTCGTCAACGTGCATGGTCTTGGGCCGGATGGCGACGACGCGCGATTCAAGGCTCTCGGTCGCGAGCGACCCGCCGCCGATTTCCGATAGCGCGGGTTTCACCGCGAACTCGACCTTGTCCTTGAGGTCAGCCTGCACGCGCCGCAGGAGGCCCCTTGCCTCGCTCTGCATCTGGGCCGGGGTCTTGAGCAGCAACTGGAAGAGCGCGTGCTCTTTCACCACCCGTTCTTCATCAAGGAAGAGTTCGAGCGTCCGTTCGAGCACCGCATAGGTGAGCTTTCCGCAGCGGAGCGCACGGGTTAGCGGGTGCTTCTTCAGCAGGTCAATGTGCTTCTTCTTGCCGACGATGATGCCCGCCTGCGACGCGGCAATCAGCTTGTCCCCGGAGAAACAGATGACATCCGCGCCCGCCTTGACCGAGTCCTGCACCAGAGGTTCTTTGGGCAGGCCGTACTTTGAAAGGTCAACGAGCGCGCCGGACCCGAGGTCGTCGACCACGAGCACATGGGACTCCCGCGCCAGCGCGACCAGTTCCTCAAGGCTCACCTCCTTGGTGAACCCGGTAATCTTGTAGTTGGAGGTGTGAACCCGAAGCAGCAGCGCCGTCTCCGGCGTCACCGCGTTCTTATAGTCACGCAGGTGAGTCCGGTTGGTGGTGCCGACCTCTACCATCTTGCAGCCGCTCTGCATCATCACATCCGGAATCCGGAACGCGCCGCCGATTTCGATGAGCTGGCCCCGCGAGACAATCGCCTCTTTGCCCTTGGCCAGCCCGGAAAGGATGAGCAGGGTGGCCGCGCAGTTGTTGTTGACGACCATCGCCGCCTCGGCACCGGTCAGTTCACAGAGCAGCGGCTCGATGTGCCGGTACCGGCTGCCGCGCCGGCCGGTCTCAAGGTCGATTTCGAGACTGGAGAAATGCTCGCTGGCGTCGGCCAGCGCCTCCTGCGCGACTCTGGCAAGGGGCGCGCGCCCGAGCCCGGTGTGCAGAATCACCCCGAGCCCGTTGATTGCCCGCGTCAGCGTCGGCTTGCGCTCGCGCTCCAGCCGCCGCACCAGTTCATCCTGTGCATAGGCTGCGGTCTCGCCCGCCTGTATCTTCTGCCGCAATTCATCCAGGTACGCCCGAATCGTCCGCACCGCCATCCGGCGATGCACGCAGCCCAGCACCGGCTTCAGCGCCTCGCTCTCCAGCAGCTTGTCAACGGAAGGAAGAGAGCGGAGAGTGGCCAAGTGGTCCAGTGGTCCAGTGATCGAGTGTCCGGTTGGGGTCCTTTCACTAGACCTCTTGACCACTTGAGCACTAGACCGCTGCTTCTTCACGGATGCACCAACGTCTCTCTGACGAACGTCGCCCGGCGCTCGTCGCGCTCCGCCGCGGTCAGGGTCTCGCCCAGCATCACCTGCAGGTTCGCGGGCCGGACGAGAATCAGGAGCCGCGTCACCTCGGCCAGGTTGATTTCGTTCACGAGGCCGAGCGCGACGCCGAGCCGCAGGTTGGCAATCAGGTTTATCGCCTCATCCGACGAGAGGACGCGCGCGGTCCGCAGCAGGCCGAACGACCGGAAAACCTTGTCCTCGACCTCGACCCGCAACTTGTTCATCAGGTACTCGCGCGCCTTGCGCTCGTATTGAATCACCTGCCGGCTGATGTCCGCAATCGTCTCGATGATTTCCCATTCGGTCTGGCCCACGGTCTTCTGGTTGGAAATCTGGAAGAAGTTGCCCTTGGTTTCGGTGCCCTCGCCGTACAGGCCGCGCACCGCCAGCCCGATGTGCATGGCCCCGCGCAGCACCTTCTCAATCTCGCGGGTGATAACGAGCGCGGGCAGGTGCACGAGCACCGAAGCCCGCATGCCGGTGCCGAGGTTGGTCGGGCACGCGGTCAGGAACCCGAACTCCGTTGAGAACGCATACTGCAACTGCGTTTCCAGCTTCTCGTCGAGCGCCGCTGCCGCGGTGAACGCCTCCGGGAAATCGAGGCCGGAAGCCATCACCTGGAACCGGAGGTGGTCTTCTTCATTGACCATCAAGCTGACGGTCTCGTCCTTGCTGACGTAAAGCCCGCGCTTCGCCTTAGAGGCGACGAAATCCGGCGACGCCAGATGCCTTTCAACCAGGTACTGGCCGTGCGGTTCGGAAAGCTGCTCGTTGTCGAGGAACTGCCCCTGGGTCATGTAGCCCGCGTCGGAAAGCGCCCAGCGCACGCCTTCGACGGTACGCTCGTGGTCGCTCGGCCTCGCCCGGTGCGTGAACGGGACGTCCGACAGGTTCCGCGCCAGGCGCACGCGCGTCGAGACGACCACGTCGGCTTCCGGCCCGGTGGCCGAGAGCCACTTGCCCACGACGTCGCTGGCGAGTTTCATGGGTGCGGAAGAGATAGAGGGATCAAGAGATCAAGGGATCGAGTGACGGACTGGCACGCAACGCGGGGGCACCCATTTGATCTTGATCTCTCGATCTCTTGGTCTCTTCCCACGGCTATTCCGTCTCTGCCTGCTTCAACTGGTCCCGCAGGGCGGCGGCTTTCTCATAGTCTTCGGCCTGAATCGCGCCGGTCAGGGCCTCGCGGATTTTCTGGACGTTCATTTTCACCTGCGCCTGCTTGCGGCCACCGCTCGCGGTCCGGCCGACGTGCTGCACCGCGCCGTGAATCCGGCGTATCAACGGCAGGAGTTCGTCGTGAAAGGAAACGTAGCACTCAGCGCAGCCCAGCCGCCCCTGCCGCTTGAATTCGGCATACGACATGCCGCAGTTCCGGCAGACCAGCTTTGAATCGCCTTCGTCAACGCGGGTCTTCAATTCCGCGATGATTTCCGCAACCCCGGCCTTCAGCTTCTCGACCTCCGTGAACCCGCGCTGGCGAGCGCAGTCGGCGCAGACCGCAATCTCGGTAACCTTGCCGTCCTTGTCGAGCTGGCTGACCTTCATGGTCGCCTCGGTCTGGGCACAAAGGTCACAGAGTTTCATAGAAAAGGATTCAAGGGGTCAAGGATTCGAGGATTCAAGTGATAGAACAAAGGAGGGATAGAGCGAGAAAGAGATTGAGGCGCGAGAGTCCCGTCTTACTTCTCTCATCTGACTTCTCACCTCTCCTCGGCGAGTTTGCCTTCGGCAAGTTGCAGCCGGCGCGTCGCCCGGTCCGCCACTGCTCGATTGTGCGTTACTACCAGAATCGTCATCTTCCTTTCAGTGCTCAGCCGCACCATCAGGTCAACCAGCCCCGCCGCCGAAGCCACGTCGAGGTTGCCGGTCGGCTCATCCGCCAGAACCACGGCCGGGTCGTTGACGATAGCTCGCGCCATTGCCGCGCGCGCCTTCTCGCCGCCCGAAAGCTCGGCCGGCCGATGAGTAAGCCGGGACACGAACCCGATTTCCTCAAGCACCCGGTGCGCCCGGTCCAACGCCTCGGCCCGCGCCACGCCCGCAACCAGCAGCGGCATAGCCACGTTCTCCAGAACCGTGAACTCGGACAGCAGGTGATGAAACTGAAAGACGAACCCCACTTTCCGGCTTCTCAGTTCGTGGAGATGGGATTCAGAGTAGCTGAAAACGTCCAGTGAATCAAGGAACACCCGGCCCCGGGTCGGCCGGTCCAGCGCGCCGAGCACGTGCAGCAGCGTCGATTTGCCCGTGCCCGACGGCCCAAGAATCGCCACCAGTTCGCCCCGTCGCACCTCCAGGTCCACGCCCCGAAGGATTTCCAGCCTCTCCGCCCCGGTCTCGAAGATGCGCCAGATGTCCTGCGCCTGCAGGACAGGCGCGGGATCGGGGACCGGGGTTCGGGGATCGGGGATTCCGGACCCTGACCCCTGACCCCTGACCCCTGACCCCTCACTCATACCGTATCGCTTCCAGTGGCACGAGCCGCGCCGCCTTCAGTGCCGGGTAGATTGTTGCCGCAAAAGTGATGATGATGGCGGCGACGCAGACAAGAATAACGTCCTGCGGGAGCACCTGCACCGGCAGGTTCTTAATGAAATAGACGTCGCCGGGCAGCGAAACGAACCGGTACTTGTTCAGCAACCAGCAAGCGACCAGGCCGAACCCCGCGCCCGCGCCGGTGCCGATGATGCCGATGAACCCGCCCGCCAGCACGAAGATGCGCGTTACCGTGGATGACTTCGCGCCCATCGCCTTCAGGATGCCGATTTCGCGGGTCTTGCGGATGACCATCATCGTCAACATGCCGATGATGTTGAACGCGGCGACGAGCACAATCAGCACGAGCACGATGAACGTTACGACCTTTTCCAGCCGCAGCGCGGTGAAGAGGTTGCGGTTCTGCATTATCCAGTCCGTCGCCCGGTACGGATAGCCGAGTTGGCGCGTGATGCGCCGTGCGACGCGGTCCGACGTGTAGACGTCCTTCACCCTGACCTCGAAGCCGGTAATCATGTCCTCCATGCCGAGGAACTGCTGGATGCCGGCCAGCGAGAGGTAGACGAAGCTCGAGTTGTACTCGTACATACCCGAGTCGAAGATGCCGTTCACGCGGAAGTACTTCGTGCGGGGCATGAACCCGAGCGGCGTGCTGGTCCCGCCGAACGGCGAGGCGAGGTTCAGCCGGTCCCCGACCGAAAGGCCAAGCATCCGCGCAAGTTCTACTCCGATGACCACTCCGCTTGAATCGAAGTTGAACTTCCCTTGGACGATGGTGCCCGAGATGCCGGTTATGTCGCGCTCGTGCTCCGGGTCAACGCCGCGAATCACCACGCCCTCTACCCCGTTCTCGGTCCGCACCAGCGTCTTGGCGTAGACGAACGGGGCGACCGACACCACGCCCGGGACATTGGCAATCTGCCGGAGCAGCGAATCGCCGCCCGTCGGGTAGGGAATCGGCGCGTACGAGTACTTGGCCACGACGATGTGCGGAGTCGCGCCGAGAATCCGGTCTCTCAGTTCCTGGTGGAACCCGTTCTCGACCGAGAGCACGATGAGAATCGCCGCCACGCCGACAAACACGCCGCCCATGGCAATCGCGGTGATGCCGGAGAACATGCGCCTGCCCCGCCCGCGCAAGTACCGTCCGGCCATAAACAGCTCGAACCTCACCGGACGGCCCCCAGATTCTTACCACAAAGACACCAA
>CAIVTL010000657.1 GCA_903908785.1 Caldifarciminota bacterium
CAGGTCACGGGGATTCGCGTTCGTCGAGATGACCGCTGCCGATGCAGCGACCGCGGCGATTGCAGCCCTGAACCAGCATCAGTTGGAAGGTCGGCCGCTTACCGTCAACGTTGCGCGCGAGCGCACGGAAGGTTCGCGTCCGCCCCGCGGCGGCGGCGACCGCAGGCCACCGCGCAGCGGCGGCTTTTCCGGCAACCGCTGGTAGTAACAAAGCGAGAGCTTTCAAGGGCGGGCGCAAGCCCGCCCTTGCTGTTCCGGGATCGCTGTCTTCGAGTCGCCCTTCGCCGCCTGCCTACGTCGGACTCAGAAAGGACCTCCGCAGACTGCGCAGATGCGCGGGCTATCTGCAGTCCGGTATTCAAAACTCCCCTAAACGCTTGTCTGAAAGTTCGCCGGAACGTAACTACCAACGTGTACTGGATTCGAGCTTCAAGGGGATGTCCAATTGCGTCGGCAAAGGGATGGCCAACTGGATGTTCAAGAGGGTCGGTCATCGGTTCGCGACGAGGATAGGTGAAAACTCGCGTCATTGTTTGCGGCATTGTTCGGTTCAAAGCTTGCGACATTGGTTCCTTAGAACTACCGCGCTTTGTTTGTTCCGAAGGTTCGTTCAAAGTCTGTTTCAGACTATGGTCGAAAGCCGCCCTGGGAGTAGGGGAGGTGTTCTTCTGGAAATCGGGGCTAGGACGTTGAGAATAACACAGTTAGGACCTCATCCTCCGGGCGCGGAAATATGTACTATACTACATATCTAGAGACGCGAAAACGACCGTCAAACCTGCCCCTCTGCGACCTCTGCTCGCCCTCGTAATCCATCGTTCCGCCTTCATAGTTCGCCGGCCGTGTGCTGCGCCACAGGAACCTGACTGTGAGAACACCGGTCCGCCTCCGGCAACGCAATCATCGCACGTGGGTCCGTCAGCCGTCGGAGCCGGCCCGCTGCTTGACATTGCCCGGCGTGCCATTAGTATGACCTGTCTTGGCAGCACTAATCATCCGGCCCTTGACGTCACCGGCTCTTACCGGGAGGTATTAATATGGTCAGCGTCCCCAGATTAACGGGAACCAGAAGAACTACATTGACTATCGCCGCTGCTGCAATCGGCGCGGCAGTGATGCTGGGCTCATCGTGTAACCTCACCAACAAGGCTCCGACCGTGCCGGTCATTTCAGGCCCGAGTACCGGGGTCGTTGGCGCACCAGTGACGTTAATGGCCACTGCTACGGACCCCGACGATGACTCGGTCGCGTTCCAGTTCGACTGGGGTGATACGAGCACTCTGGCTTGGACCAGCCTCGTCGCCTCCGGCGAGACGCTCTCGGCAGCGCACACCTACACTGACTCCGGTTCATTCGCGGTCAAGGCAAAGGCTAAAGACAAGAAGGGGAAGCAATCAGGTTGGTCTGACGGGTCGGCGTTGGACCTCCTCTCGGCGTCCTCCGGCTACCCGGATTCAGTCTTTGGGAGTGTCTACATACCGGGCGGCGCCAGGTCGGGCATCGTGTCACCGGATGGCACTGTGCTGTGTTTGGGACCGCTGTCAGGATGCGACTCCGTCAGTATCCTTCGTGTGTCGGACCGCACGTTGCTTCCTCGAATCCGCGTCGACACGTTGATCGCAGCCCTAGCATTCTTGGACAGCAACCGATACGTCTTCGCCAGCAGTTGGAACAGCGGGCGCATATACCGTGTGGACCTGACCGAGGGCCGCGCCGTGGACTCGGTCTCTGGCATGGGCCACCCGCATAACCTTGCGGTAACGCCTGACCGGAGCCGTCTGTTGGCGTGCGTCAAGCAGAACATCTACGTACTGCGCACAGACAGCCTCGCTATCCTCGATTCGGTACGTCTACCCTACAATGCGGAGGGCATGGTGCTCGACAAGACAGGCACAGCCCTCTACGTGTGCACACTGCACGGGATCGGCATCGTGGACGTCGCTAGGTGCTCCCTTCGACTGTTCGCGCAAACAGTTGACAATTCGGGCTATCCGGTCTTGTCGGTGGACGAGGAGTCGCTGTACGTCTTCAGCGGCGTCGATAGCGGCGTGACTGTGCTGCGGACCAGCGACCTTGCGGTCACGCGTCGCGTGAGCCTGCACGTCGGCGGAGCGAACGACATGAAGCGGACGCCGGACGGAAACCACATCTATGTTTGCTACTGGGGACCGCACATTCTGGATGCACGTACCCTGCTGCCTGTGGACTCTATCGGGTTGCCTGGCGGCGGATTGCTGGCGATGCATTCAAGCGGCGATACCGTGTATTACCTGGGCGGGACAATGGTATATGTCATCGGCAAGCGGCACTGAGAGGCGTTGTGCTGTGAGAGACCGTTTCTGCTCGGTCTTCGTGCTTGCGTGGCTTCTTATGAGTCCCGGCTGCGACAACAACGGCTACAATTCGCCCGACCCGGACGAACTGGACCACCACTCACACCTCGTGGTCATGCACTTCCGGACCGTCAACCACGCGGCAGACACACTCGGCGTGGTCTCAGTCACTGCGGGTAGCGGCTATCTGCTCGCAAGACGCGACGCCGCCCGTCAACTCTCAAGGACTTCCATGGCCCCGGCACACTTGCCCGTGCCGACGCAGTTCGTCTACCCGGACTCCCAAGTGCACACTTGCTCCACGTACATAGACCACTATGTCGGCTACCAATCCCGCTACGGTGGCGACACCACTCACTTCGGTGAGATGGACCGCTACGGAACATGGGTTATGGAGATGATCCCGAACGAGGTAGGTGCAACGTTTGCGGCCAGAGAGAGCGCTTCAGTCTACTCATACGAAATCGTCCCGGTACCCGACACGGTCAGGCCTGGTGGCATCCTGGACTTGGACATAGAGGTAGACCTTCATGGCTTGCTCGTATGGCAGCCCTCGGCAGCTAAGTACAACATGTACCCGGAAAACCACATCCACGTCACACAGCGGTAGTACGGGCTGCGGCATAAGCACACCTTGGCCCGGCTGCTCGAAGCGACGGGTCGGAGTGCTTGCGGCTTCTGCGTTGACTTGGTTGCGCGCGGCTATATCATCACCACTATGAATGAGCGTTTCCCGCAGCTTTCCGGGCTGAGTCGCGATGAGCTGGTCGGGTTGATTGAGGACGAGGCGAAGAACTGGCTCGCGCACGACGGGCTTTGGTTTCAGGCGGTTGAGCGGGCTCACGGCCTCGATGCGGCAATCAAGGCCGATACCGAGGCATGGCGGAGTTTCACGGTCGTGGAGGCGAAGCGGATAATGGAGCGGCACGGAATCGCTCCGGGCGGCGGGATTCCGGCGCTGGTCAGGGCGCTGTCCCTTCGCATGTACGCTTTCCTCAATAAGCAGGAAACAATCGAGCAGAGCGAGAACCGGGTTGTGTTCCGGATGCTCGACTGCCG
>CAIVTL010000658.1 GCA_903908785.1 Caldifarciminota bacterium
ATGAAGGATGAAGGATGAAGCACGAACCGGTTCGGAGAGGACGAGGCGGCCTTGGGCGTCGAAGAGGGAAAGGCCTGCCGGGGTACCGAGATTGGAGTTCCATGCGAAGCGGCAGGTCCGGGTGAAGACCGCCGGCGTGGCGGTCAACCCGCAGGCACCCACGGACCGGACCGGTGCCGGCTCGGCGACTGCGGTTGAGAGCACGCGGATGTACCCGTCGTAGGGGTAGAGGTTCTGGCCGGTGACGACCACGCGGATGCGGCCCGAGTCCGGCGGGCTGACGGTCAGGGCCACCGCGCCGGTTGAGTCGGTGTAGCCGAACACGTACACGATGGTGTCCATTGAGGCGCACACAAGCGCGCCTTTGACCGGCATGAAGTCGCTGTTTACAGTGACGTGTATCTGTTGGGAGCCGGGGAGAATCTCGGCCGGATGGCCGACCGTGAGCAGCTCCGGGGTCGCGGTCCAGATGCCAAGGTCCGGGTCCCCGTACAGCGTGTACCCGCGATAGTCGCTGGTGTAGGTCGGGAACTCGGCGTAAAGTTCGTGCTTGGCGCGCAGCATGGTCTTGCCCAGCTTCCAGATATTCTCGGAGAACAGACCGTCGAAGAACCCGCGGGCGATTGCCCCGCGCACTTTCGCGACCTCCGAGGCCGGATGGGTGTTGCCGAAGTAAGCGACCGCGCCGTGCAGGCTGCTCGCGGTCCCGGCGCGCATCCACGAGTCGGCCAGCATCACATCGTAGGGAGCGAGGCTCAGGGTCTGGCAGGTTACCGAGCAGACAATCGGCAGCTTGTTGGTTGACGTGAGCCCATTGGGTTTCACCTGGTCGAAGGGTGTGTACCAGGAGCCCGACGCACTGCCGCGATAGAGCACGAGTCCGGTTCCGGCGTTGCACGAGGTCATGACATTGGTCGAGTTGTTGCCGCGCGCGCTGGACAGGGAGTCGCAATTCACGAACCCGGCAGCCTTGGCCTTTGCCGCGGCGTTGCGGATGTTGTCCCAATAGACGGTATCGTCGGGGTCCCCGCCCTCGCGGATGACCGTCGTGAGCTTGCGCATCCAGAGGCTGTCGGTGAGGTCCGGCGTCCTTTCGTACATGAGCGTTTTAGCGACCATGACGTCAAGCTGGGAGGTGTTGCTGGCCGGGAACCGGCCGACCGGTATCTCGGCCTCAATCGTGCCGGTCATGTCGCCGTAGACATTGTCGGTGCTGCAATAGACGTTCCCGCCCTGGTAGTAGAGCCGTGCCGCCAGCATCGACCCGGCGCCGACAAGCAGCACGTATTGGGGCTGGACCGGGCCGTTGTTGAAGGCGTCCTTGATGAAGTTCTTGAGCGACGTCGTGTCGTTCCCGATTGACGACAGTTTGACGACCCTGGTGGAGAGGCCGGTCGCCTGCTTCCACTGGGCCAGCGGCTGAATCGAGTTCGACAGCGCGTCAGCGCAGATGATAAGGTACTTGGCGTAGTTCGCGGCATACGTCAGGCCGACGGCAAAGACAAGAGCCAGAATCAGGAACTTTCTCAATCAATCCTCCCCGAAGGGCGGCGTTAAATAATCACATGGCCGGGCGCGAAACGGTGCCGCGGGTTCATCCCGCGGAGGTTCCGAAAGCCCGGCAGAATCCGATAGTCAGCCACTCTGCGGCTACATTGTAGGCAAGCAGGGCTATCCGTGTCAAGATATGCTTTGGACCGGAGCCGGGAGACGAGGCCTGGGGCCGGGGGCAGAACCGTGGGGGACGGCATTCCGCAAGGTTGACCACGGCCCCGGTTGGCTGTAATCTATGAACTCCATGTCTTTTTCTGGTCCCTGGGTCAATGCCGGAACCGGCGCGCGCGGCGCAACTGCGTCGCGGCCGGCCGCGAACTGGTTCAATGCCGACGCGTTTCTGGCCGGTCTCAGACGGGTCAACGTCTTCTGCGGCGGGTTTGGGTCAGGCAAGACCGAAGTCGCAGTGAACTTCGCGCTCCGCGCAAGGGAACTGGGTCGCAGGGTCTCGATTGCCGACCTCGATATCGTGAATCTCTACTTCCGCAGTCGGGAGGTCAGGAACCAGTTGCGGAGCCGGGGC
>CAIVTL010000659.1 GCA_903908785.1 Caldifarciminota bacterium
ATCGCCCAGTTCGACTCGATGCTGTTCGGGACCTGGGCTTCGGGCTCGGCGCACGGCTACTACGAGCAGGTCTCCTACGGTCAGTTCCACATGACCGGCGCCACGAGCGGCTGGTACACGTCGGACAGCAACCAGGCCCGTTACGGTTATTCGCGGGGATTCGCCGCGGCCGCGCGGCTGGTGAAGGAGGCGGCGCAGAAGTCGGACGCATCGACCGACTATTCGCAGTACGACAATGACGGCGACGGCTATGTGGACGCGTTCACCTGCATCCACGCCGGCACCGGTTACGAGGAGTCGGGCAGCGGGAGCGACATCTGGTCGCATTCGTGGAGCCTGTCGGGCGCGGGCATCGGCGCGTACACCACTAATGACCCGTGGCCGGGCCACTCCGGTCAGTACATCAAGATTGACCCCTATACGATTGACCCGGAGCGGTCGAGCTACTCGAACCACGGCGGCATGGTCTCGGTTGGCGTCTTCTGTCACGAGTGGGGTCATGCGCTTGGCCTGCCCGACCTGTACGACACCGACGGCGGCGGCGAGGGCCTGGGTACGTGGAGCCTGATGGGTTCGGGTTCGTGGGGCGGCAACAACAGCTCGCCTTACTACCCGGCGCAGCTTGATGTGTGGTGCAAGATGGAGTTGGGCTGGCTCAACCCGACCGCGGTGCGCCGGCCCGGTCAGTTTACGTTGGGCCAGGTGGAGACGAACGCGAAGGCGTACTGGCTGATGAGCCGGAACCGGACGTACAAGGAGTACTTCCTGGTCGAGAACCGGCACAAGACCCTGACCGACACGCTGCTCTGGAACGAAGGGCTCTGCATCTATCACATCGACGATTCGGTAGCGCTCACCCGCTGGCCGGACGACCTGGTGAACTCGGGCGGCACCGGCTGGAAATACGGCGTCGCGCTTGAGCAGGCGGACGGCAACGACGACTTGTACAGCGGCGCTAACCGCGGCGACGCCGGGGACCCATGGCCGGGGACATCCAGCCGCACGCAGTTCGACTCGGCGACCACGCCCAACACCCGCACCAACTACCCGACCTCGTCGCCGCTCTACTCCGGTTGCTGGGCGCGGAGCATCCCGTCCGCTTCGCCATCGATGGTCTGCTCGCTGGCCGCGGGCGCGGTGGGCCAGTTCAAGGGCGGGCCGGACGCAAGCGGCTACTCGTGGATTGACTCGGACACGACCGGCGGCCCGGCCTACGGCTGGAACGATATCAGCGGCACCGGCACATCCCTCGGGTATGGCGACGACGCCCGATGGTCACTCGCCCTGCCCTACAACTTCAGCTTCTACGGCACCGCGTACACGACGGTCTGGGTCTGTACCAACGGCTGGTTGAGTTTCGGCAGTGACCCGGGTACGAGTATAGCTGCGAACACGACAATCCCGGCCGCGGCCGCGCCCAACCAAGCGGTGTTCGCGTTCTGGGACGACCTGAACGTCGTGGCATCGGACTCGGGCGGCATCTACTACCAGAACTTCGGTACGTCCCCCAATTGCTCGACCGTGGTGATGTGGAAGCACGCCGAGGTGAAGAACTCGATTGACCCGGTGCAGAACCAGGTTTCGTTCCAGATCGTGCTCTACGAGAGCGGGCGCATCCAGACTCGCTATCGCGACATCTGGCTGAGCGACTCTCTGCACAAGTGGGGGCGCAGCGCATCCGTCGGTATCGAGAACTCGGCTGGCACCGTCGGGCTGCAGTATCTGTACAACGGCTCGCCCACCGGCAATCTGCTGGCGAACGAACGGGCGATACAATTCACGCAGGCCGCGTCCCACGACGTCGGCGCGACCGTGATAACGGCGCCGACCGGCACCATCGACTCCAACCAGTCCGTGACGCCCGCCTGCACGCTGTACAACTTCGGGACCAGCACGGAAAGCTACCGGGTCAGGCTGAAGGTCGGCAGCTTCTACAATGACACCGCGCGCGTGACCAGTCACGCAGCAGGCACCAAGGTTCGCGTGACTTTCCCGGCCTTGGGCGCATGGCCGCGCGGCACGCTCAGCGTTACCTGCTCGACTGAGCTGGCAGGGGATGGAACACCCAGCAACGACAAGGCGACCGGCAGTGTGATTGTGCGGGTGCACGACGTAGCCTGCGTCTCCCTGCGCGCGCCCTCGGGCAGTATCGATTCCGGCACGGTCGTCACACCGGCCTGCACAGTGGCCAACTACGGCACGGTTTCCGAGTCCTACCGGATACGGATGAAGATTGGCAGCTTCTACAATGACACGGCGCGGATTACCAGCCAGGCATCCGGCGCGAGGACGTATGTGACGTTCCCGGCCTGGACTGCCATGACCGTTGGCGGGCCATATGCCGTGACCTGTTCTACCGAGCTGACCGGCGACGCCAAGGCGAGCAACGACAAGGCGACCGGCAGTGTGACGATAACGCGGCCCGCGATCCACGACGTCGGCGCGACACGGATACTCGCGCCGGCCGGTACCATAGACTCGACGGCAAGCATTGCGCCAGCCTGCTCAGTGTACAACTACGGTAACCAGACCGAGAGCTACCGCGTCCGGCTGAAGGTGGGCAGTTTCTACAATGATACCGCGCGCGTGACCAGTCACGCGCCCGGAACGCGCGCATACGTTACATTCCCGACTTACGCCACGTGGCCGCGCGGCACCTTCAGCGTTACCTGCTCAACCGAACTGGCGGGCGACGGAACACCGGCCAACGACAAGACTACCGGCAGCGTGACGGTCAACGTTCACGATGCGGCTTGCGTTTCCTTGCGCGCTCCTTCCGGCAGCATCGACTCCGGCACGGTGGTCACACCGGCCTGCACAGTGGCCAACTACGGCACGGTTTCCGAGTCCTACCGGATACGGATGAAGATTGGCAGCTTCTACAACGACACGGCGCGGGTCACCAGTCAGGCGTCGGGTGCGAGGGCCTACGTGACGTTCCCAACCTGGACTGCGCTGATTGTGGGTGGACCGTACGCGGTCACCTGCTCCACCGAATTGGCGACCGATATGAAGGCCGGCAACGACAAGGCGACCGGCAGCGTAACGATAACCCGACCCGCGATACACGATGTAGG
>CAIVTL010000660.1 GCA_903908785.1 Caldifarciminota bacterium
CGAGGAGTTCATGAAGCCGCAGGGCCGGTTCAGCCACCTGTTCAAGGGCGACACGGGCAAGGCGGTCATAGCCGAGGCCCAACGCCAGATTGACGCGCAGTGGGCATTGCTGCACAAGCGGCAGGAAGCGTTCGGGATGTCCTGAGCAGCTCAAGAAGCACAAGCTCAAGCACGCGGGCCGGCGCAAGCCGGCCCGCGACTGTCCGGGCGAGCACGCTTGACAGCACACGGCCAGTGCTTGGCCGGCTTGACTTCGGCTCGGGGTCGGCGATACTTTTCGAGCTATGATGTCTCAGGCCGACCGGGATACGATCATTGAACTGGCGCGCGACTACCGCGCCTCGTCTGTAATCCTCTTCGGGTCGTCGCTTGATGTCACTCGGGAAGCCAATGACATTGACCTTGGCGTGAAGGGGCTGGACCCTCGGTTGTTCTTCCTCTTCCTGGGAGAGCTTCTGATGCGGCTGTCCAAGCCCGTGGACCTCGTGGACCTCACGCGACGCGACCTTTTCAACCAACTGGTAGAGAAGCGGGGCGTGAGAATCTATGGATGAACTGAGAGAGAATGTCGCGGCTGAGAAGCGCCGTTGATGGACCTGGCAAACTGGGCTTCTACAGTCTGGTCGAGATTCATTGCCGAGGTTGAGCGCTTCGTGGCTGAGCAAAGCAGCGCAGAGCACGACTAAGATCCGCTTCGCAGTGGATTCGTCCACGTCTCTCTGACGGTGATGTGAGCGACGCCGAAACCGCAAGGGTCCTGTTGTCTCGATGACGGAGAATTCAGAATTGGCTGCCTTGGAGCAGCAAATCAAGGAACTCGACGGCGAGAAGCAGAGGCTTCTTGTCCGCATCGGAGAACTGAAACGGGACGTGCCGCCGGCGGCTGAGCTATTGGGGCATCCGGCTGCGCTTGAAACTCCCTCCACTCCCCAAGAGAAAGTGGCGTTGTTCCTGTCGCTCTTTCGCGGCCGAGAGGACTTGTTTCCGAAACTCTGGGAGAATGTGCGCAAAGGAACAAAAGGGTACTCACCTGCTTGTCGCAATGAATGGGTTCCGGGGGTATGCTCAAAGCCTCGCACGAAATGCTCCGCGTGCCCGGACCAGAGTTTCCAGGCTCTTGATGAGGCTGCCGTCGAGGACCATCTGCGTGGCGGATGCACAATCGGTACGTATGCCATTCGGAAGGACGATACATGTGTCTTCCTTGCTTGCGATTTCGACGGCAGCGGCTGGCAGGAGGACGCGAAGGCATACCAGCGAGCCGGAGCCGAGTGCGGAGTTGACGTTGTTCTTGAGCGATCCCGGTCCGGAAACGGCGCGCACGTCTGGGTTTTCTTCAGTGAGCCGGTGGCAGCCGAACTGGCTCGGCGCCTCGGGACATTGTTGCTGGCGCGAGCGCTCGACTCTCGTCCGGAGGTCAGCTTCAAGAGCTACGACCGGTTCTTCCCCAGTCAGGATTACCTGCCCAAGGGTGGTTTTGGCAATCTCATCGCCCTGCCGCTCCAGAAGCTGCCGCGCGAGAAGGGCAACAGCGTATTCCTCGACTCGCAGTTCGAACCTGTCCAGGACCAATGGGGCTATCTTGCCTGCATCCACCGCCTCAGCGCCGACAGCGTGCGAAGCATCCTTCGAGATCACGACGACCTTGAGATAGAACCGGACTCGCACCAGTCCGCGGACGTCACCATACGGGCCGACGAGCGTCTGCTGGCAGCGCGGGATGCAGACGATGGCCAGCAGTTGGCAGGCAGGACGGTGAGCATCCAATTGGATGCCGGCCTTTCCATTCCCCGTGAGGGACTGCCTCCCCGGTTGGTTGGCCGACTCAAGCGGCTCGCGGCGTTCCCGAACCCGGAGTTTTACAAGCTGAATCGTATGCGGCTGCCGACTTACCCGCATCCTCGGATTATCTTCAGCGGAGAGCTGCAGGCCGACCGGCTTGTTCTACCGCGCGGAGTGCTGGATGACGTAGTTCGGGTTCTCCGTGGTGCTGGCGCGTCGGTAGCGCTGCAGGATTGCCGTCCACGTCCCCGGGGCATTCGGGTCAAGTTCTGCGGCGAGTTGATGCCCGAACAGCAGAAGGCGGTTCGGGCACTCAAGCCGCACGAGTTCGGCGTGCTTGTGGCTCCTCCCGGCTCGGGCAAGACGGTCGTGGCTTGTGCGTTGATTGCCCGGAGAAAGTCACCGACTCTGGTTCTGGTTCACCGTCAGCAGCTCGTCGAACAGTGGCGGAGCAGGCTCCAGGAGTTCCTGAACTTGACAAAGGAGGATGTGGGCATCGTCACCGGGACAAAGAAGAAGCCGACGGGCAGGGTGGATATTGCCATGATCCAAACCCTGACTCGCGCTGCCGACCTCGACGACATTCTGCCGCACTACGGCCTGCTTGTGGTTGACGAATGCCATCATATCCCGGCCCGCTCATTCGAACTGGTCCTCAAGACACTCCCGGCCCGGTTCGTTCTGGGGCTCACCGCCACACCGTATCGAAAGGACGGCCTTCAGAAGATGATTCACTTCTATTGCGGTCCGACTCGATATGAAACGCGGACTGCGGATGGCGGTGCGTTGGCCAAGCGGGTCGTCGTTCGCGAGACCGGGTTCCGAATGCCGGAGAGCGCAGGTTTTGTCGCACCCATACACGTTGTTTGGCACCACCTTACGAGGGACGACGCACGCAATACGATGATCGCTGAGGACATAGCCGGTGCCATTCTGCAGGGCAGGACTCCGCTTGTCCTATCCGACCGCAAGGAACACCTTAAGCTACTTGGCGACGAAGTCGCGAAGAGGGTCGGCGAGGAAGCTGCGCGCATCTTCCGACTGGATGGGGAGGTGCCGCTTCCCGCGAGAAGGAGCGCGGTGGCGGACCTCACCGCTGCTCAGGAGCGCGGAGAGAAGACCTGTCTATTTGCGACTGCGTCTTTGGTCGGCGAGGGATTCGACCTTCCCCGACTCGAGACGCTCTTTCTCGCCATGCCGATTGCCTTCAAGGGCAGAATCGTTCAATACGCCGGCCGTCTGCACAGGCTTCACGAAGGCAAGCAGGACGTTCGGGTCTACGACTACGTAGATTCGCAATGTGCCGTGACACTGAAGATGTACCACAAACGTCTCCGTGCCTACCGGAGTATGGGCTACTCACTGGACGAACCCGCGGGCATGATTGGTGCGAGTCAGCCAGCAGTGCGTCCGGCAACGTCAAACCCGCAGTAGTTGGCTAGCCGCCTTCCGTCGTCATTTCGCTGGTTCTCGGTCAGTGCCGGTCTCGGCCGTCGAGGAGCCATTTCCAGAGCGGGATGAAGACGACACGCCTGCCCTTTGCGTTCTCAGTCGCTTCGCGGTCCTCGTTGACCACGAGCAGGCGAGAACACCGGAGCTCGCGGCCGGCTCCAGGGCGAGAGTTCTGTCAGTGCCACCTTTGAGACAAGATTACGTGGTTCTTGTCCCACGTGGAGAGAGCGATGTGGCATGGCCTGCCTTCCGCGGGACTGGGCAGCGCGAGCGCACGCTCAAGCACAAGCTCAAGCGCGGGCCGGCGATTCGCCGGCCCGCGGTTGTTGACACCGGGGCGGTTACGGGGGAGACTGGTTCAGAGGTACGCATGAAGAGAATCATCGTTCTGTCCGCGTTCCTCCTGCTTCTGCTTGGCGGCTGACCCACCGGGGCGAAAACTGCCGGTCGGCAGTCTTCGGTGCGGCCGCACAGCGGAGCCGGGGTGGTCGTGGCTCAGACCATGGACCGCTGACGCAGGCTCTCCGGCACAGCGTATCCGACTGGACCCCGGAAGCAGTCCCGGTCCGGTCGCGCCGGGCCGTGTGCCGGCATTGAAGCCCGGCCTCCCACTTGCTTCGCCAAAACCGATATTGAACCACAGAGCACACAGAGATTTGGAGGGTCCGGAGCGGAATCCCGACCTTCACCCGACTCTGTGCTCTCTGTGGCCTCTGTGGTTAATCCTATCTCGGTTCTTGGGTTGCTTGACTCTTCTTGTCTCTCCGGCTAACATAGGGTGTGAGTCCAGAGACTCCAACGGGTTCAGCGCCTCAGTCCGGGCAGCCGGGCGGCGCGTTCTGCTTCCGGTTGAGGCAGGAACGACCCGGATGGAACGTGCTGCTGCCGATTCCCGCCAAAACAACCGGTGACCTGGCCGCCCTGGTGCGCGAGGTGCCGGAGTTCCTCGGCATCGACGGCGGCGGCGCGCCCTGCCGGGCCGCGGTTCTGCTGCTTGAGCAGGGCGACGCGCGGGTTCTGACCGCAATCGATGAGGCCGGCGGGATTTGCCTGGTCGGGCACCCGGCCCAACTGACGCGTGACGTGCTGACCGTGGTCGCGCGGGAGTTGCTGGTGCTATCCGGCCGGCTCTGGCGGATGCCGCTCGAGGAGTTTGCCCTGGAACTCGAGACCGGGCTCGGACGGAGCCTCGGTGAGCATTTTGCCGACAAGGCGGCCAAGGACTGGTCGGAGACCGATTTTCGCGCCGGGCTCATGCAGAGCCTGGAGCGAGGCAGATTCCCGGTCGTGATGCTGCTGGCCGGCACGAATAAGGACGTGGTCGAGGCGCTTGTCCACCTGAAATCCCACAACCTCGCCATCAAGCCGCTTGGGGTAGAGCTGTACGAAAGCTGGGGAATCGAGGTCGTTGTGCCGAAGGTGTGGGCCATTCCCGAACTTGGCTTGCACGAGGGCGCGGAGCAGGGCAGGTCGGTGCCGCGGCCGGCGCCGCCGCCCCGGACGCCGCAGCGGTTCCAGATTTCGTCGGCGCAGGTCGCCAACTTCGGCGTGCCTGACCCGGCGCAGCAATCCGGGTCGGCCCCGGCAGGTCAGATGCCGTGGGCAAACACGCCGGTTCCGGACCGGACGGCCGCGCCCAGGCCGGCTCCGGTCGAGCAGAAGCCGGCTCAGCCCCAGCCGACCGCGAAGCCGGCGCCGGCCGTGAAGCCGGTGTGGGACGGCTCGATGCCCGGCGTGATGGCGGGCAAGCGGCCGCCGCCGAGCCAGCCAGCTGAACCGCCGCCGCGCACGGGCCAGGAGCCGCCCAGAGGAAGGCGCTAGTTATGCCGCTGACTCCCTGCGTTGCCCGTTTCAAGCGATTCGGCGACCGTTGGTTTGCCTTCACCGGCGCAGCCGGAACCGGTCCGATTGACGCCCTGCAACTGGTAATTGAGGCGCCGGAGTTTCTTGGTATGGCCGTAAGCCAACCCCTGCCTCGGGCAGCGATGGTCGCCCCGCAGTCACAGTCGAACCGGGTGCTCGTGGTGGTTGACGAGGCGGGCGGCGTGCAGTTGGCGGTGTGCCCGGAACCGGGTGCGAGCGGAGGCCTGGCCGCGGTGGTCGGCGAGTTGCTGGCGGCGGGCGGCCGTTTCTGGCACCAGAAATACGAGGCGCTGGCCGCGCCGTTCGAAGAGTTCCTCGGGATGTCGCTGGCCGACTGGATTGCGGTGCGCGTCGGCGAGGGCTGGTCTGCCGACAAGTTCCGGGTCGGGCTGGAGCGCAGCCTGAATGAGGGGAAGTTCCCGATAACAATCGTCGTCAGCGAACTCGACCCGGCCGTGCAGGAGACGCTCGCCTATCTCAAGAACATGAATCTCCAGGTCCGGGTTATCGGGTGCAGCCGCCAGACGTACGGCGGCGACGAAGTGGTCAGGCCCCGAGTGCTGATTGAGGAACAGGCCGCGCCCGGGATGCCGCCGGCCCGGCCCCAGCCCAGGCCATCCGATTCTCAGTTCCGTCCGCAGCCGCCGCCGCGGTCGCAGCCGGCGCCGGCACCGGGCAAGGAGCGGTCATACCAGGACGATTCCGTACCGGTGGCTTCGATTTCACCGCAGCGGGTAGATCCGAAGGAATTCGGGCCGCTGCCGCCGTCCGACGCCACGCCCAAGCAGAAGGAAATCCTGAAC
Source organism: Caldifarciminota bacterium (assembly GCA_903908785.1). Taxonomy (GTDB): domain Bacteria; phylum Hydrothermota; class Tepidihabitantia; order Tepidihabitantales; family Tepidihabitantaceae; genus UBA2258. The sequence continues at coordinate 5,901 of CAIVTL010000660.1, forward strand.
CGGCTGATTCACTTGGACGCCCTGGGGCTGATACGCAAGGGGTTCGAATACTACATTGCCACGGCCACGCAGAAAGATGCGACCGCTACCATCGTGCTCGCGGCTGACCCGGACCGCTGGCCTTTCCCCAAGCCCGAAGAAGTGATTGTCGTGGTCAACATCGGGCCGGACCACCTCGCCGGGTTCCTGAAGATTGCCCCGAAAGAGATTGAGGAGTTCCTCGGGTCTCTGCCCCGGACCGACCGGAAGGAACACAAAGGCTCGATGCTGCTCCGGGCGGCCAACATCAACGAAGCGGGGCAGGTCGTCAACGAACTGCGGGCGCTCAAAGAAGTCTCGGCCGGCGGCGTCGGCTAGCGCCCGTCCGCAGCCCGACCCGAAGCCGGGCATCCACAGATTACGCCGATTACATAGCGCGGCCTCGGAGGCCGCAACCAAACCCGATGTAACCGCAGATGAACGCAGATGGACGCAGATGACACGAAATGTCGCCCCGACGCCGAGGAGGGGTCTCGGCCGACGAAGTCAGAAGCCGGAGGCTAGATGTCAGAAGCGAGAATGGCGGACGCGGAAAGGACTATCCACAGATTACACAGATTACAGATTGAGTCCC
>CAIVTL010000661.1 GCA_903908785.1 Caldifarciminota bacterium
CAACCGGATGAACACCGCCCAAGCGGCATGGAACTGGGCGACCGTCACGTCCGGCGCGGGGAGCGATTCCGTCATGTGGTCCTACAACTGGGGCACCGACTCGCTGATAATGGGAGAGAACTTCGTCTGCTGCGTGCCGCTCGAAGACCAGGCTGCGACCACCAATAACCTCGGGCTTGGCTCACCATTTGCGGGCAATCTCGAAGTGTATCCGGTGTACCGGATTGCCGGCCAAGTCGGGGCAGAGGAGAGCCCCAAGCCGCAAACCTCAAGCTTCAAGCTTGCGGCGACCATCATCCGCGGCGTGCTGGTCCTGCAGGAGGCAAAAGGCGAGAAGCGAGAGGCGAGAAGCGAGTTGCGGGACATTGCGGGCAGGAAAGTGTTGGACCTGCATTCCGGTCCGAATGATGTGCGGGCGCTGGCACCCGGGGTCTACTTTGTGCGAGAGGCACAAGCGCAAGCACAAGCTCAAGCCGTTGGCTGTCAGAAGGTGGTGCTGACCGAGTAGGGCATGGGCAGAGCGGCGGCTCTTCTCCTTCTGGCCGTTGTCGCTGTCGGGCTTGGTGCGCAGGCTGAGCGGCGGCAGGATGAGGCGGTCTGGCGCGACCCGATGAGCTGGCTGGGTCGAGGCTTTCCGCCTCCGGCGCGCGCGTTGGCCGGGTTGCCGGTCTGGGTTTCCGACCGGCCGAATCCATCTCACATCTTCGTCGTGGACAGCGTGCCGAGGCCGGACTCCGACGCGGTCTATCACGAAGGCCTGGACTCGCTCCTGTCGCTGCTGGCCGAGAACGGAACTTTTCTCTACCACTCCGGCAAGCGCCTGCCATGGTGTGACACCGCCGGCCTCATTGCCAAAGACGACGTCGTGCTCATCAAGGTGAATACCGCTTACCCTGAGCGGGGAATGACCAATGCCGATATCATCAAAGGGCTTATCGGCCGGATTGTGGCTCACCCCGATACGTTCGTCGGAGAAATCGAGCTTGTCGAGAACGGTCAGGGCCATACGTGCTGGACGTATCCTCTGAACAACGCCGAACGGCAGTCCCAGACCATGCAGAGCGTGGTTGACCTGTTTGCCGGTCAGGGCTATCGCGTGGGTGACTACGACTGGAGCGCAATCGGCTGGGGTGACAGCGTGCGCTGGGTGAGCGAGTTCGACCAGGGCGACACTGTGTCCGGGTACGTCCGCGAAGACTCGACCGGCATGACCTACCCGAAGTTCGTAACGTTTTTCGGCACCAGCATCTCGACCCGGCTCGGGGTCTGGAACGGCAGCGCGTACGAGTCCGACCGTCTGAAGTTCATTAACCTGCCCGTGCTTAAGTCACACACGGCAATGGGCGTGACCGCGGCGGTCAAGCACTACATCGGGTTCCTCTCCTATGCGGCCATCGGCCCCGGCCCGATGCACGACGGCGTGATGGCGCAAGGACTGCTGGGAGTCGAGTTCGGCAAGGCCCGTTTCCCGGACCTGAACATCATCGACGCCACGTGGGTTTGTGCCGAAATCACCACCGGCCCGCGCGCCCCTTACGGCATGTGCACGCGCCTGAACACCCTCATCGCCTCGCAAGACCCGATTGCGGCCGACTACTATGCCGGCACGTACGTCATCAGGCCGGCAAGCTGGTGGAACGGCCGGCCATGGCTGCACGACTACGACCGAATGGACCCCGACAACCTGAACACCGAGAACCCGGGCGGCGGCCAACTCTACTCCGACTCGACGCCCTGCCACGGCACGCCCTACAACGCCTTCCACCAGATACTCGCCTCCAGCCGCGACCAGATGCTCCGCTACGGCAGGCAGGTGACGATGGATACGCTCCAGATGACTGTGCACCAGTTCCACTTTCCAACCGGAGTAGCGGAGGAAGGGGAGAGGAGCCTGTCCGGAACCGGACGCTTGATGGTGATGCCGAACCCGGCCACCGGCGGAGTCAAAGTCCGCTATCGCCTGGAGAAGCCCGGCGCAGTTCGGCTGAGTGTGTTCTCCCCAGACGGCCGGGTGGTCGCCGCAATCGCCTCAGGACCAACCTCGGCCGGCGAGCACAACCTCGACCTCGTCCGCAACCTCACTCCCGGCACGTACCTGCTGTCCCTGGAAACCCCAACCGGCCGGTTGTCCCAGCGCATTGTCGTTCCGGCCCGCTAGCCTCGTCCTGCGACTCATCCAAGGGACACTTCCCATATTTCATGGCACCTTGCGTCCCGGCGCCATGTCATCGGTCACGCCGACCTGCCACTTTGCGAGTCTGGCTGGACTGGAGCGGAATTACGTCCTCAGGGATACCGCGGTTACTTGCAGGACGAACCCGACGAAGCGGCTGCAGAGATACGCCGGATGACCGCAACCGGCCGGCCGCTGAGCGGGGTCGCATTCCAGGCCAATCTCGAATCCCGCCTGGAGCGAGCGCTCACCCCGCAGTAGGGCGGACGCCGTCGATACAAAGAATAATATGGGAAGTGTCCCTCTTCGTGTTTCCCCCGGCACCACCGCGCTACATGCTGCGCGGAATACTCCGCGCACCAGCCCTCGCACAAGCGCGAACATCAGCCCAGGCGTCAGCGTCCGCATCCGAATAGTCATCAGCGCCTCGCGTGCAAACCAACCTGGAATGGGCATCACTTCTCGCCACAGCGCTTTACCAAGCTACCTCCGATACCATGAGCGGTACTTGGCCAGATACTAAGCCCGATACTAGCCATCCTAGAAGTCCGGCCGGAAACCGGGGGTCTGGGGCACGCGACCCCGAGCAAACGCGGTGCGGCCGAAGCATTGTCGCCGTTTCACCTCGCCGATGAGATTCGGCACGAGAAGCAGGAGAA
>CAIVTL010000662.1 GCA_903908785.1 Caldifarciminota bacterium
GTCTTCGTTCAGCGTACCCACCCACGAGATGAATAGCGCGTAGGCCGAGGCGCTGTTGTACGTGGTCATGAGGATGTTGTTCCTCATGTTGAGCGCACCAGAAATACTCGCCCACACCGGCGCGAACCCGCCGGATATGTTGCCGGTCAACAGGATGCTGTTGTAATACAGATTGAAGACGCCGGACGAGTTGCTGATGTTCATGCCCCGGCCGTTGGACGAGGCGACCGTAATCCGGTTATTGACAAACGTCCCGGCCGCGCCGTTGGTGATGATGCCGTTGCATACGCCGGTCCCGGTGTTGGTGATGACGTTACCGTCGAAGTAGCACGTGCCGGCCTGCACGTTGATGCCGTCGGCCCCGACCACGGTAATCGAGTCGTTGATGAGCGAGTCGCCGGTCACCGCGCTCGTCGCCTTGAACCCGGCCGAACCACTGGTAGAGGTGTTGATGAGTCGGCAGTTGCGGACCGCCCAACCCGGACACGTGCCGTTGATGTACAGGGCGTTGCCCTGGCCGGACGACACGCACTCCAGTGTCAGGTTCTCGAGCTTGTAGTTGACCGCGTTGCCGCTGTTCTGGACCACGCCGGTGTTCCACGCCGCCGCGTAATACACTCGCACGTTCTGACCATCGGCCGCGCGGAACTTCACCCACTTGTCGCCCGGTCCGGCCCATGTCTTGAGGGACACCTGCTCGTGGTAATCCCCGCTGACGGCGTAGGCGTCGAAGATGACCGTATCGCTGATGCCGTACGCGTTGACCGTGTTGGCTGCCGCCGTCAGACTCGGGAAGTCACGGTCTCCGCCGCCCGGGGCGTTAATCGTGTACACTCCGGCCAGGGCCGGCTGCCATGCGGTTGTGAACTCCCATGCGCTCACCGGTGTTGCGGAACCCGCCGAGTTGTAGGCCGTCACCGTCCAGTAGTAGACCGTGTTGCCGACCAGCCAGGAATAGGGAATCGTCCGGACCGTGCCGGCAACCGAACCCAGCCGCGTGTCGGTCGGCGGGTTGTCGGTGGAGAGATAGACCACAAAACTGTCCGCAGCGCCGCCGGCACCCGCGGTCCAGGTGAGCGAGCCGATGGTCGGGACACTGATTGCGCCGTAGGCCGGCACTATCGGCGGTGTCGGCGCTCCCGGCGGGAGCGGGATGGTCGTGAAGCTGGCCTGGGTCGCCGCCGCCGAGCCGGCCGCATTCCACGCCACCACGTACCAATTGTAAGTCGTGGCGTTAGTGAGCCCGGAGTACGCGAGGAACGTGTCCGTGCCGGCATTGCCGACCCGGACCGGCGTGCCCGTGCCGCGCCAGACCACGAAGCTGTCAACCGCGCCGCCGCCGGCGCCCGGCGTCCACGTGTGGGTGCCGGCCACCGGCAGGTCAATACCGGTGGGTGCGAGCGCGGTCGGAGCCGTCGGCAGCAGCGGAATCGTCCCGAAGGCAAAAGGTGCGTTGGCCGCGGGCGTAGTGCCGCCCGCGTTCGTCGCCTCGACCTTCCAGTAGTAGGCCGTGGCGTTTGCCAGGCCGGAGTAAGCATAGTTCAAGACCGAGCCCGCCTGCCGGCTGACCACGGTTGTCGGCGACGGGTTCTGGTCGAGGTAGACGATGAAGCTGTCGGCATTGAACGATGATGTCCAGGTCAGCGTATCCGCGACCGGCACGTTGGCCGCGTTGTTGACCGGCGTCGAGAGGTTGAACGCCAGCGGAACGAACAGGCCGGTCATGAAACTGAAGGGACTCACGTCAGGAGACGTCGTACCGCTCAGGTTCTTGGCGATGACGGTCCAGTAGTATGTCGTCAAGTTGGGTAGCGGGCCGTAGCCGTAGCTCGTGCCGCCGCTCGTCTGGCGGCTGACCACCGTCGTCGGCGGGTTGTTCTGGTCCATGTACACGATGTAGCTGTCGGCGGCAGCCGAGCTTGTCCAGTCCAGCATGCCGGAAATGGCGACCCCGGTGGCTCCATTGCCCGGCGAGGTCAGTGTGAAAGCCCCGGGCGTCGGCGGCGTGGCGATTGTGAAGACTCCGCTCACCGCGGTCGAAGACTGGGCCCCGCCATTGTTGCTGGCCTTGACCTGGACTATCGCATCGGTCGTCGGAGTGTTGGGCACGCTCCACGGATAGTTCAACGCGCCGTTGTCGGTTGCCACCAGGGTCCACGGAGCGCCGCCGGTCGTCGAGTACCAGATGGAGTCGCGCGACGCCGCGCCACCGGAGTTGGTCCAGGTAATGGTCTGGTTGCTGCCCGCGTACCAGGTCTCCCCTCCCGCCGGCACGGTGACCGCGATTGCCGGCGCGTCTGTGAACTCGTCCGCGCCGATGTCCGGGCCGCTGGGTGCGACGCCGGTCTTGCGCACATCTCCCTCGCAGTCCTTGGGGAAGCCCGTAGTGACCAACCCCATGCCCACGCAGGGCGAAGACCCGCTGGCGAGGTGCAGGTTGGTCGTGTCTACGAAGCCCGGATCCGCGCTGATGCCATTCACGTTCCGGCCCGCGCCCTGCCATGCGGCAAGGGTATAGGCCACGCCGTAATAGGCCACGTTCCCGCCCGCCGCCACCAGGTCGTCGTAGTCTTCGTTCA
>CAIVTL010000663.1 GCA_903908785.1 Caldifarciminota bacterium
GCCAGCCAGCCGCCGTCCTTGATCATCTTGGCACCGGCCGGCATCGGCGTCTTGAGCGTCCAGGCCGTCGGCGGCGGCGGCTGCGGCCCGCCGGTTACCGTGAAGGCCCGGTTCAGGGTATCATTCGCGAACTTCACGTCGGTCGCCATGTAGGTCGAGCAACGTGATGCCCACACGCCGGCACCATGCAGGGTGCAGGGTGTGAAGGTGCTGATTTGCATCGAGCCGCCCGCGGCCAGGCCCGACACCGCCACGCTCTTCGAATAGACCCGCCCGTCGGTCGGGTTGGAAAGCAGCATCCACGCTTCGAAACTGGCGGCTACGTTGCCGTAGTTGCGCCACGTCGCCTTGGGCGTGATTATCGTGTCGTACTTGTAGCTGCCGCCCGGCAGCGGGACGGCCAGCGCCGACACACCCACGTCCTGCACGCGCACGAAGGCCGTACCGGTCAGCTTGTCGTTGGCCTTGCGTCCGTCGATGGCGAGCATCGTCGAACAGGAGACCGCGGCGTTGCCGCGCGCGAGCGGGGTCCAGGTCGGGAACGTAACGTAGCTGTAGACGCCCGGTGCCTGGCTCGTAACCAGCGTGCTTTCGTTGTAGGTCGCGCCGATTTGCATCCGGACCTGGTAGGTCTCGGGATTGCCGCCGTAGTTGAAGACCGAGCAGGCCGGGGCCACCGAGGCGCCCGAATCGATGGTGCCGGTCGGGGCCTCGAGCTTGGTCACGGCCACATCGTCGTTCTGGCTGAGCCACACGAACATGTTGCGGATGACGCGCACCCAGTCGCCGCTGTGGGTAGCATATTTGAACCCGGTCGGGAAGAAGCCGAGTACGGCCGCGCGGCGGGTGATGGTGTCGTTGCAGGCAACCAGAATCTGGCTGTTGCTCCAGTCCGCCACCTTGTAGGCCGTGGTGTGGCTGAGCGCAGTGCCGTAGTAGCTGTAGGAAGTGACCGAAACCGAATTGACGTTCTCCATTATCTTGTGGCCCGGCAGATAGACCGTGCCCAGGCTCACCGAACCCGACGTGCTGCCGGTGGTGACCGGCGAGTAAACTGAGGAGAACCGTCCCAGGTTGTAGCCGGTACCGAAAGGCGCCCAGGCCGCGCCGCCGCCGCCCCGCTCGATGTAGCGCGCCAGCGTGTCCCCGAGGGCGGACGAGTTATTGTAGCCGTAGTTGGACCAGGTCAGCACCGCGCGGTACTTGTTGTTTATCAGGTAGTCGGTGCTCGGAGCCACGGTCGAACCGAACCCACCGACGTTCATCGTATCCACGATGAAGTCGTCGGGGAACCGGTTCATGATTGAATCGGCGAGTTCCTGGGCATAGGCCGGCACCTCGGCGCTCAGCAGGAGCACCTTTATCAGGCCGGCGCGGATTGTCGTCGTGATCTTGTCGTCGGCCCGCGAACTGTCGGCGGCCGACATGGTCGAGCAGGCAACCGTGTAGCCACCCTTGTTTGCGATGGTCCAGTCGGTGAAGCTGACCGTGGTCTCAGCGCCCGCGGCCAGGGCCGGGCAGAGCGCGGAGTCGAGATACGTACCGGAGCCGGTCGCCCTAAACTTGACGTAGAACTGCGACGGCTGCGCCGACGTGCCGTAGTTCTTCACCCGGGCCCGCGGCGTATACGTCCCCAGCGAGCAGGACGGCGGCGGGTTCAGGATGGCGGTCGGGCCGACGTTGTATTGCAGGGGCGGCCGGGCCTGGCACATCACGCTGCGGTTGTCGATGTACACCGTGCCGCTCGTGTAGATGTTGTGGTTGCCATAGAACCGGTAGAAGGAGTTGGAACTGTAACCGCCGCACGCGCAGTAGAAGTAAGTGCCATCCCAGGCCAGGTTCATCTGCGTCGCGCCGCTCATGCCGGTGTTCCAGGTAACGTCGCTACTAATTGACCCACCGCTGAACCGGGAGCAGGCGTAGCCGTAGTAGGTGTACCCACTGCCCTGACCGCCGATCCAGACCGTATCGCGGGCCACGGCGAATGCGTACTGGTTCGCATACTGTTGGACGATCGTAGTGTTGACGTAGGTACCCGTCATAGTGAACTTGTAGATTGACGTGCCGTTGGGCACGAAGACGTAGTTGCCGTCAGTCCCGCAGACCGTAGAACCGCTATAGCCCGTGGAGTACGTCGTCATCGAACCGTCGGCCGTGCTGAACCGGTAAAGGTTGCCGCTGTAAAACTCGTAGACGTAGTTGCCGTCCGGCGTCATGCCCGGGCACGACTGGGCGTCGTGGAACGACATCGCGGTCCGGTTGGTCGGCGACGGATTCTGCACCTTGCCCGAGCCCTTCATGTAGGACGTGCTGTAGTAGTCCTTCCAGTACAGCGAGTCCGTGTTCACCGCGTCAATGTCGCCGCCAATCAGGTTGCCCTGCTGGTCGTACATCGCGTCGATGTGCTCGACCACCGGCCGCGGCCGGAACGCCGGCGGCGGGGTCGGAGTCGATATCTCGGTTGTCAGCGGGACGGCCGCAAACGCGGCGCCCACCAGTATCAGCAGCATGAAAATAGCTGCTCTCTGCATTTTGCCTCCTTGGTCAGGTTGCCTCTCTTTTTCACCCGCCACCCCGACGCGCGAAGTTGCGTACCAGCGCTACGTGGTGATCGAGTGTAACCGGGGTCCGGGGTAGTCCGGCACCGGCCAGACTGTATGAGAATAACCGACTGCCCGTTCACTGTCAACGCCTGCTGACACGCCCGCTGAAGCGCAGCCGGGGACGTGAAGCCACAGCGACAATCTCCCTCATTGCCGGACTGGCAATCGTCCTCGCGGTCGTCAACCGGCGCCACAAGGAACGGATGACGATGATAGGGCAAGGTATGATGCCGCCCCCGCCCCGGAAGCAGAAAGGCAACTACAACGGCCTGCTGATTACCGGCGCGATCTTCTTCGCCTTCGGCCTGGCCCTTTTTGCCGGCGAGTTGGCCGGGCGAGGCAACGACTTCACGGGCGGATTCATCTTCGGATTCATCGGCCTGGCCCTGCTCGGCTGCTTCGCCATCATCCGCGTGGCGCGAAAGAATGACCCGGCCGACAAGCCGGACTCGGGCAGGCCGGAGCCCCCGCCAGTGCCTCCGCAGCCTTAGAACACGGGCTGCATGAGCACCCGGGGCGGCCCCTGCCGCCCCGGTGTCTTGCCGGCCGGACCTAATGCCGGCAGCCCGACCGAAGTCATGGCCCCAGACACAACGCCGGACACCGCGTTCACCGTACCTGCTGAAGCTTCTGCAAGAGCACCCCGGAAGTCTCGCCTGAGAGTTCCTTCAAGAAACCATTCGACAGCTCAGGCCGAAACCCCGGCCGTCACCTCGCATGTTAGTTGAGTCAAAGCCTCGCTCATCAGCGCGAAACCAGCGGCGCCGAACGCCCAGTCCACCAGAAGTCGCGTCAGCCCTTGCATCAGCGCTGACAGCCGAGCAGTCAGCAAAGCAACACGCGCCGCACAACGCGAAATCGGCATCCCTGCGCGACAGGCTGTTTTCTAAGACTA
>CAIVTL010000664.1 GCA_903908785.1 Caldifarciminota bacterium
AACCAAAAGGCAGCGTGGAGTATCGCGGCGTACGCCCCTACGAGGGGCGGTTCTGGGCCTACTCCAGACAAAACCTCGTCGACCTCTGGCAGGACGGCAAGCTGATCCACCGCGAAACAGGGATGCCGCGCATCATGCACTATGCTGATGAAATGCCGGGTGTGTCTCTTCAGGACTTCTGGCCGGACATACCGCCCGAACTCGGGGCGTCGAATCTAGGCTACCCAACCCAGAAACCAGAAGCCCTTTTGGAGCGTATCATCAACGCGTCTTCGAACAAGGGCGACCTTATACTCGACCCCTTCAGCGGGTGCGGCACGGCCGTCATCGCTGCCCAGCGGCTCGGCCGCCGCTGGATTGGCATAGACATCACGCACCTGGCCATCACGCTGATGAAGAAACGGCTCCTCGACACGTTTGGCAAGGACGCGCAGTTCACGGTCATCGGCGAACCTACCGATGTGGCAGGGGCCGAGGCGCTGGCCAAACAGGACCCGTACCAGTTCCAATGGTGGGCACTCGGACTGGTAGACGCCCGCCCGGCCGAGGGCAAGAAGGGCGCGGACAAAGGCATCGACGGTCGTATCTATTTCCATGATGAAGCCGACTCTAGCGAAACGAAACAGGTGATATTCTCAGTGAAGGCCGGGCACACCGGTGTGGCCCATGTGCATGAGTTGCGTGGCGTGATTGAACGAGAGAAGGCGGCCATCGGCGTGCTTATCTCGCTGCAGGAACCGACCGGCCCGATGCGCAGCGATGCAGCCGAAGCTGGGTTCTACCACTCCCCCGGCTGGAATCAGGACTACCCGCGCATCCAGCTTCGCACGATTGCTGAGTTGCTGGCCGGCAAAGGTATAGACGTTCCGCCCCAGCACGTCACGTTCAAGCAGGCTCCCAAGCACGTCCATGACGGCAACGTCCAGCTTGAGCTGACTCCGGCCACGTCTGACGCCAAAGCTGGACCGCTCATCGAAGCCTGTAAGCCCGTGAAGCGAAGGAAGCGCTAGATGAACGGTGACAAGAGCCCGGTGAGGCTGATACTGGAGTACCTGGAAACGCACGAGAACTTGAACGCCAGGGAGGCGTGCGAGTTGTGCCAGCTAGGGGTGGACACGTATGCTCGCAGGATACTACAGGAACTGGAGCAACGCGGGCTGGTGCGACGCGACATCAAGGCGCACAAAGGCGGCCAGCGCTTCACCAAAGGTCGTCTTTTCGCCCAGTGGCGCGAGTTCGAGGCCAACGGCTTCCAGACCGACGTGTTGACCGAGCACCAGTTCGCAATCCCCGGTCTCCTCAAGCCCCTCATGCCCGGCCTGCGGTGAGCCGTGAGCCGTCGGCCACCCACCTCGCCCCGCCGCCTTGACTTCCCGGCCCGAATTGGTACGCTTCGCCTGATGGTGAATCCCGAGTCCGGCCCGGACTTGGCCGTATCGGAGTGGAGCAGCGTGGCCACAAGGTCCGCTGCGGTCATACGCGCCGTGGTTGTCTTGCTGCTGGCCGGGGTATCGTGCCCGGTCCTCGGGCAGGTTGAACCAACCACGTTCAGGTGGTTTGACGACGTGGCTATCGAGAACACCGTCCTAATAGCGAAATCTGAGGACGGCCGGCTTGTCTCCCACGGGACTGGTTTCCTCGTATACGACTACGTGAACCAAGGCTGCTACAACAGTGTCAC
>CAIVTL010000665.1 GCA_903908785.1 Caldifarciminota bacterium
AGATGAGCCCGCAGCAGACCGAGCCGAACATGCTGGAAATCAGGGTAATCCGGCCCGCGATTTCGTGCCGGAAGGGCAGGAACGAAACCAGCCTGGCCAGTTGCACGAACAGCGGGGTCGAGGGTGGATGCGGGATGCCCAGACTGTAGCCGGTGGCGATGAACTCGCTGCAGTCCCAGAACGAGGCGGTCGGTGCTGAGGCATACGCGTAGTAGCCGAGCACGATGGCTACAACGGCAAGAAACAGGACAATCTTCAGGCGTTTGTCGGTCATTCTCAGTTGCTCCTATTCGGTGCGGGCTCTCGCATCGGAGGTAAGGATATAGGGGAACGCGGCCGGGTCAAGCCGGCCCCATGTCTGTGCTCTGCGCCCGCAGCTTGACACTCAGTCCCTGACGGATAGACTTCGGCAGCACATGAAAGCGATGAATGTTGTTCTGATTGGGCCGCCGGGCAGCGGCAAAGGCACGCAGGCCGAGTTGCTGCGTGACCAGAACGGTTTCGTCCACTACTCTACCGGTGAGGTATTTCGAGACCACATCCGACGAAAGACGCCGGTCGGGCTGCAGGTGGAGCAGTACGTCACGTCCGGCGGGCTGGTCCCGGATGGGGTCGTGCTCGACGTCGTGAATGCGTTCATGGCCGAGAATGCGGGCAAGCCGACTCTGTTCGACGGGTTCCCGCGCACGATTCCGCAGGCCCAAGGCTTGGACAAGGTGCTGAGCGAGGCGAAGTCGGCGGTGGACATGGCAGTCCTGGTTGACCTGCAGGATGACGAGGTCGTGAAGCGGCTGACCGCACGCCGGCAGTGCCGGAAGTGCGGCAAGATATACAATCTGACTTTCAAGCCGTCAAAGGTTGCGGGCGTCTGCGATGACTGCGGCGGCGAGCTATATCAGCGGAAGGACGACTCCGAGGGCGTGATTCGCGACCGGCTGAGCACGTACCATAAGCAGACCGAGCCGGTGCTGCACCACTATTCGGAGCAGGGCAAGCTGAAACGGATTGACGGCGCGTTGGGCCGCGACCGGGTCTACCAGGAAATCCTGAAGCTGATTGCCTAGATCAAGGCTGAGTCGGATTTTGGATTTGGGATTTGGGGTTTTGGATTTGGCGGAGCCCAGGTGCCGGTTCATCTGAAGTCGGCGCGCGAGGTCGAGGGAATCAGGGCCGCGGGTGCGATTGTCGCCGGGGCGCTGGGTGCGGCCGGGAAAGCGGTTGCAGTCGGTGTGACTCTCAAGCAGCTTGAGCAAGTCTGCGACGGGTACATTCGTTCGCACGGCGGGTACCCGACGTTTCTGGGCTATCGTGGATTCCCGGCGGCGGTGTGCGTCGGCGTGAATGAAGAGGTGGTGCACGGGATACCGGGCTGGCGCCGGTTGGCTGATGGCGACATTGTGAAGATTGATGTCGGCGTGACCAAGGATGGGCTGATTGCCGACGGGGCGAGGACCTTCGCGGTGGGGGACGTGAAGCCGGAGGTGATGGTGCTGGTTGCCGCGACCGAGCGGTCGTTCTGGCTGGGGGCGGCCCAGGCCAGGGTCGGGAACCGGGTTTCGGACATCGGTCACGCGGTGCAGGAGTACGTCGAGGCGCAGGGCTATTCGGTGGTGCGCGACTTGTGCGGGCACGGGGTGGGCACGAGCCTGCACGAGGACCCGTCGGTGCCGAACTTCGGCAAGCCGGGACTGGGGATGAAGCTGCTCGCCGGCATGACGCTGGCGATTGAGCCGATGGTCAACATGGGCGGGTTTGAGGTCGAGACGCTTGGCAACGGCTGGACCGTTGTGGCGAAGGACCGCAAGCCGTCGGCGCACTATGAGCATACGATATTAGTGACCGATGGCGACCCGGTGATATTGACGAGTGATGAGTGACGAATGACGATTGTCGTAATGGAGTTGAATGAGTAAGAAAGACCTGATACAGCTTGAGGGGACGATACTCGAGTCGCTGCCCAGCGCGACCTTCAAGGTCGAACTGGACAATAAGCACCAGGTTATCGCCCACATCTCAGGCCGGATGCGGTTGCACTGGATTCGGATTCTGCCCGGAGACCGGGTGACGGTGGAGTTTTCGCCGTACGACCTGAGCCGGGGCCGCATCATATATCGGTTCAAGTAGGGCCTTTCTCCGGCGGCCGCGATGAACTGAAAAGGAGTAATAGTGAAAGTTCGTACGTCGATTAAGAAGCGTTGCGCCCACTGCGTGGTTGTGAAGCGCAAGGGCGTCGTGTACGTTATCTGCAAGCGCGAGCCGAAACACAAGCAGCGCCAAGGCTAGAGGAATTGACGATTGACGATTGACGATTGTCGAATGACGGGCGCCGGAGCAAGAGCGGATTGACGATTGTCGGCCGACGACTCTCGACTGCATGCGGAGGCGGGCGATGACCAGTACTGAACTGCTGGCGCGGACCAAGAGTTTCGCGCTTGCGGTGATTCGATACTCGGCGCGGGTCCCGCAGAGGTTGGAAGTGCGGATCATCATGCGGCAGTTGCTGCGTTCGGCGACCTCAGTAGGAGCCAACTATCGCGCCGCATGCCGCGCCCGGTCCCGGGCGGACTTCATAGCCAAGATGTCAATCGTGGAAGAGGAAGCGGACGAGTCGCAGTACTGGCTGGAGCTTCTGGCGGCCTTGCTGCCGAGGCCGGGGGCAGAGACTGAAGTATTGCGGAAGGAGGCCGGTGAGTTGGTCGCGATCGCCGTAGCCTCCAAGAAGACGGCGAAGGTTCAGGGACGGGTGTCTTGAAATCGTCAATCGCCAATCGTAAATCGGCAATTCATTGATGGCTAAGTTCATCTTTGTTACCGGCGGCGTGGTTTCGTCGCTGGGTAAAGGGATTGCTACTTCGTCTATCGGGCTGCTGCTGAAGGCGCGCGGGCTGAACGTCGTGCCGCTGAAGTTCGACCCGTATATCAACGTCGACCCGGGCACGATGAGCCCGTTCCAGCACGGCGAGGTGTTCGTCACCGACGACGGGGCGGAGACCGACCTTGACCTTGGCCACTACGAACGGTTCATAGACCTGAGTCTCTCGCAGAATAACAACGTGACCGCCGGGCAGGTATACCTGGCGGTGATTGAGCGGGAGCGGAAGGGCGCTTACCTCGGCCGGACGATACAGGTGGTGCCGCACATCACCGGCGAGATAAAGGACCGGATTCGGAAGTTGGCAAAGGGCCACGACGTGGTGATATCTGAGATCGGCGGCACGGTCGGCGACATCGAGGGCCAGCCGTTCCTTGAAGCGGCGCGGCAGTTCGCGCTGGAGGAGGGACGGCAGAACGTCATCTACGTCCACCTGACCTTGGTGCCGTATATCAAGACCGCGGGCGAATACAAGACCAAGCCGACCCAGCATTCGGTCCGCGAGTTGCTGGACATGGGAATTCAGCCCGACATCGTGATGTGCCGGGCCGAGACCGCCCTGCCGCAAGAGGCGCGCGACAAGATTGCCCTGTTCTGCAACGTGCGGCCGGAGGCGGTCATCGAGGCGGTTGACGTTGACAACATCTACAGGATCCCGCTTGTGTTCCACCGCCAGAACCTTGACGGTTACATCTGCAAGTTGCTCGGCCTGAAGACGCGGAGGCCCGACCTGAGTGCGTGGCAGCGGTTCGTCGAGCGCGAGACGCTCGCGACCGAGGTGATCGAAATCGGGCTATGCGGCAAGTACGTCGGGTTGCACGATGCCTACAAGTCGGTGGTCGAAGCCGTGCAGCACGCGGCCTCGGCGGTGGGCGTGAGCGCGAATATCCGCTGGGTTGAGTCTGAGGAGATTACCGACGAGACGGTTGAAGAGCGGCTGGCCGGCTTGGCCGGGATAATCGTGCCGGGCGGGTTCGGTGTGCGCGGCATCGAGGGCAAGCTGTGCGCGGTGAAGTACTGCCGCGAGAACCGACTGCCGTTCCTGGGCCTGTGTGTGGGCCTGCAGTCGGCGGTGATTGAGACCGCCCGGAACCAGTGCGGCCTGGAGAATGCCAACTCAACCGAGTTCAACCCGCGGACGCCATATCCGGTTATCTACATGATGCCCCGCCAGCGCGGAGTCAGGCGCAAGGGCGGCACGATGCGGCTCGGCGCATGGCCATGCCGGGTCAGAAAGGGCAGCGTTGCGTGGCGCTGCTACCACGCCCCGCAGGTACCGGAACGGCACCGGCATCGCTACGAAGTCAACCTGAAATACCTGCCGACGTTGGAGAAACACGGACTGCTGGCGACCGGCCGGTCGCCGGACGGGAAGCTGGTAGAGATTGTCGAGTTGAAGGGGCACCCGTTCTTCGTCGCGACCCAGTTCCACCCGGAGTTCAAGTCAAGGCCGCTTAGGCCTCATCCGCTTTTCCACGAGTTCATTAAGGCCGGCTATGAGTTTGCCCGGCGCCGCTCTAGCGCTGGTTCGGGCACTGCCCAGTAGCCCGGCGGCACTCCTTTCCCGCACAATCGTTCTGTTGTATCTGGCGATTAGGCCGGACTATCGCCGGGAAATCAGACGTAACCTGCGCATTATCACGGGGAAAGACAGCCGATGGTTCTGGGTGAGAAACGGCTGGCGGCTGGGGCTTAACTTGGCCATAATGGCCAAAATAGGTGGCAGGAGCGGGGATGCACTAATTGACAGAGCGAGGGTCTGCGGCGAGAATCTTAGAGATCAAGCACTGGAACGAGAATTGCATGCGACCATGGCTTCCTTTCACTTCGGCCTGTGGGAATACCTCCCCCAGGTATTCAGCCGCAGCGGCTGCCGGATTACGCTGGCGGTCGGAGAGCAGCGGGACCCGGTTCTGGACAGGCAGCTTTCGTGCCTACGTCGATCAGGCGGCGTGACAATGGCCAAGGGAATCAGGCAGGTGATCAAGTCCCGTGACCGGTCATCAATCACGGGATTTATGCTGGACAACACAAGAC
>CAIVTL010000666.1 GCA_903908785.1 Caldifarciminota bacterium
AAAGGACATGGAACGGGTTCGGGGGTTCGGGGGTCCCGGTGTCCGGACCTGAACCCCTGGCCCCTTGAACCCCTGAACCCCATGCCTTTTCCTACTTCGGCCTCCTGACCTTGATGTGCGCCTCGGCCAGCATCTTGCGGCCGAGCTTGTCCGGGTACGGCTGCTTCACCACGAACTGCCTGATGCCTGCGTTCAGGAGCATCTTCGCGCAGGTTATGCACGGTTCGTGCGTGCAGTAGAGCGCCGCCTTCGATACGCTGATACCGAATGCCGCGGCCTGTACCAACGCGTTCTGCTCCGCGTGAATGCCCCGGCATATTTCGATTCGCTCGCCCGACTTGATGTGCAGTTTCTCCCGCAGGCACCCGACCTCGTCGCAGTGTTCCAGGCCGTGCGCCGCGCCGTTGTACCCGGTGCAGAGAATCCGCTTGTCGCGCACCAGCACCGCGCCGACCTTGCGCCGCAGGCAGGTCGAGCGCTCGCTCACCAGTTGCGCGATGTCCATGAAGTAGTGGTCCCAGGACTTACGCGGAAGAGTTACGAGTTGCGCGTTGCGAGTTGCGAGTGAGGGACTTCGGACTTGGGACTTCGTCCTTTGTCCCTTTTGCTTTGTCCTTTGGGCTTTGTCCTTGGTACTTGTCCTCATCTCACGACTGCGGTCTTCTGGACCACGGACTTGTCGCTCGTTACCAGCCGGACCAGGTACACTCCCGCGCCGACCTTCCGGCCCTCGGCGTCGGTGCCGTCCCAGACGACGTGATGGGCTCCGGCGCGGTTCGGGCCGCCGGCCAGTTCCTTCACCAGCCGACCGGTTCCATCGTACACCGCCAGCGCCACGACCCCGGCCGCCGGCACGTTGTAACTCAGCATCACCCGGCCGCGGCTTGGGTTGCCGAAGCTCGTCAGGGTCAGCCGGGTGTCCGGCATCGCGCTTGAGACCGGCTCGGCGACCGCGGTCGGGTCCTGGGTTGTGTATCTGATTGCCCGCCCCGCGGCAATCGGCGCCGCACCGTGGGCAAGGGAGCCGTCGCACAGATCCTGGATGGCGATGGTGCTGGTCGGGTCCTGGATGCCGACCGTCGAACCCGCGTAGCCCTCCGCCGTCAGGTACTGGACGACCACCGCATTGTCGCCGGAAGGCGTGACGATGGTCGTATCGTAGTAGATGGCCTCGAACTTGTCGCGGCCTGCGCCTGAGTAATACGCGACGCTGTCGTACTCGACGATGAAGCGGTGGTTGGCAGCGTCATGGTACCAGTAGACGTAGCCGGCTCCGCCGCCGCCCGAGTACGGGTTCAAGTCGTCCCAGTTGACGAACACGGTCGCACGCGGGGCCGAGGTGCTGGGCAGGGTGGTGTTGCTGTAGGCCGACTGGGTGTAGTTGCCGCAGGCAATCCAGCCGTCCGCCGATACCGACACCTGCGTGTACCGCTGGCCGTAGAACTTCAGCGGGCCGAACCCGCCCGGCAGACCGACCATGACGACGTCGTCGTTCTGCGCAAAGGTGAGTTGCGTCCCCTGCGAGCTTATCTCCGCCCACGAGAAGCTCGGGTGCTGCGGGTAGCCCGCGTCTACGTCGTCGTATGCCCAGTACAGCGGCGGCGTGCGCGGGCCGTCCGGAACCGGGTCGGTGACGAGTATTTCGCCGACCGTGATGGTAAACAACACGCTGTCGGAATAGTCCGTGCCGGTGACATACAGCCGCATCTGGGCCTGGTGCTCCTGCGGCGTGTTCCCGGCGGCCGCAACGTGGAACCGGTCCGCGTCGTTCGACCGCGTCGAGTCCGGCGGAATCGTGCCATAGGTCCCGGCCGAATCCTGCACCGAGACGTAGGCATCACTGGTTCTGAGGACCGCGGTGAGGTCGCCGACGCCGAGGCGCCCGGCGTTCTTGAGCGCGACCACGAGGTCCGCATTCTCGCCCTTGTCGAGCTTGCCGTCGCCGTTGCCGCCCGGCGGCGAATCGACCACCGTGTGTCCCTGGTAGACAATCGCCGGCGCGTTGACCACGACCGCCTCAATCGCGTCGAGGTCGAACCCGGCATAGGCCCCGGACCCGCCGTTGCCGTCATCGACGATTCGCACGTACCGCGCTGTGCTCATGCCGGCCACGGTCAGGTCATAGCCCTGCGTTCCGGTCCCGAACCCGACATAGTGCCACGGCCCGTTCCAGTCGTTCGACACGAACACGCTGCACGCCTCCGGGTCTCCGTCGCCCTCGATGACGTTGAAGTCCGAGCCGGAACCGTTGATAATCGGCGTCTTCGCGCCCATGTCGAAGCTGCAGTACCCGGCGTTGCCGACGGAGAAGCGGATGCCGTCGCTTCGGCCCAAGGCGTAACTCGGGAAGGTCGGGTTGACGTTGGCCGGGCTCTCGTTCATGTCGGAGGTGATGACTTTGAAAGCGCAGGCCGGCGCGGCCGTGTCCGGCGCCAGGCTGACGTTCGCGACTACGAATGTGTCGGCCGGGACCACGACGCCGCTGACCGTCTTGGTTCGGTAGCCGTTGGCTTCGACCGTAACCGCATAGGTGCCGGCGTGAACGTTCTTGTCATAGTAGCCCATCGAGTCGGTGTACGTAAACCAGTTGGGCGGATTGACGGTGACGCGCGCGTTGACCGGCGCGTCCGACAGCGAGTCCAGCACCCGGCCCCGGATGCCCCACATCACCCGCTCAATCTGCTCCTTCATCGCCGACCAGTTCTTGTGATTAATGGTGTCAATCTCGGAAGGCGGGCTGGGCTGCCCTCCGCACACCTCGACCGCGTACCCGAGCGCGCCGCGCGCGCCCTGATACCAGTCGGTCGAACCGCCCGACACCGAGTAGAGGATACGCGAAATCTGGCCGGGCTCGTAACCGCAAATCGCCCCGTAGCGGTTCATCTCGTACGCGATAGTGACCGAGTCCATCGCCGCTTTGGTCGTGTAACCCCAGCACCACATCGCCGTCGTGGCGCCCGTGTGATACTGCGACCAGGCCGCCATCGGGTGGTTCTCGCCCAGGTGGTAGAACGACTGGACCTCCGGCTCCGAAAATGGCCCGGTGCCGCCGTTCTCGTCCGGGCCCCAGGCCATGCCGTAGTTGCGGTTGCAGTCATAGCCGTGGCCGTTCTCGCGAGACCGGGAAATCAGGCCGTCCGGGTTATCCATCGGCACCAGCCAGATCTCCCGCTCGTTCACCCAGCGCGTGATGTCCGGGTCAACGCCGTAGCCGTTGACAAGCTGGAGCAGGGCCCAGTGGGCGATTTCGCAGCCGTTGTTCTCGTTGCCGTGAATCGAGCAGTCGAAGCAGATGCGCGGCTCGCCTTCCATCACGTTAACGTTGTCCGAAATCTTCATCGCCAGCATCAGGTTGCCGTTGGCCGAGTGACCGATGGTGTCGAGCCGGCAGATGTCCGGGTGGTTCTGGGCGATGATTGCCCAGGTGTCGCGGAACTGCTGGTACGTGTGGAAGAATCCGTCGTACTGCATCGCCGCCGCATGCACGTCCGGAACCAGCACGTCAATCTTGAACCCTTCGCGCACCAGTTCCTCGTACACCGGCTGCTTGATCGCGCCGATGAACCAGCCCTCGCCGCCGTCGTAGAACTCGAGCACGTCGGGCGCGATGCGCGCGACCTGCTCCCGCGTCGCGTAGACCTTGACCTTCATCTCGACCACGTCGAGATAGCTGGTGGCTGACGCCGGCACGACCGCCGCGGCCAGCGCAATCAGACAGAACAGTACGAATCTCTTCACGTTACCTCCTGGTAAATGGTCAACGGACATTGTAGCAATGGTTCAATAGCTGTAAAGCGAACCGCGCCCCGCACCGGACGAAGTCAGGAATCCGAATGTCCTTACCGTTTGCGTCTTGTCCGTTCCTCTTCACTTCCGCCTTCATCCTTCGTCCTTCATCCTTCCGCCTTCACTCTTCGTCCTACCTGAACCGGAAAGTGTCCACGACGACGACCGATTCCGGCCCGGACCAGTCTGAAACGTGGTCCAGCGTGTCCTTGGCCCGCGCCCGCACCGCCATCACCCCGCCGCGGATAAAGGCGTGGCGCGCCGAGTAGAACTCACCCGCCCTGACGAACCCGCCCCAGTCGCCAATTGTGTCGCCCCAGTCAAACTGAAAGGCCACGCGCCGCAGCAGCGGATGGCCGGCCGTGGTGACATACGACGCTGAATCCCCGACCGGCACCGTATCCGGCCCGGACGGCCGGTGCGGAACGTACGGCCCGTAATCGCCGATGCGGACGAAGAGCGTGTCCGACCAGCCGGTTTCGTGGTCCGCGTCCTTCGACTTCGCCCGGGCGCCGTACAAGCCCGTGTCCGCGTAGAAATGCGCCACACCGCATTCCACCCCGGATAGTACCGGCCCGACCCATCCCGACTGGGTCCCGTCGCCCCATTCGAAGAAGTAGCTGAGCGAGTCGAAGTCCGGGTCGAACGAGTACGCCCAAAGCCGGACTGAGTCGCCGCGCTCACCGATTGTCGGCCCGTCAAGCGACGGTACCAATGGCGGCTGGTTCTTCGGGCAACCGGCCAGCACCAGCAGGCAGGGAATCAGCAGGCCCAGACGCTTATGCATGGGTGCAAGCTTAAGCCCGCAGTCCGGCTTGTCAACGCTGCCCGAAGCGGGGGCGGAAGCACCCACGGAGGAAGTACAAAGGACAAAGCAAATGGAAAGCACAAAGGCCGAACCCCATTCGGCCTTTCCACTTTGTCCTTTCCTTGTTGCTTAGTCCTTTGTCCTTACTACTTCGTCCTTTCAATCGTGTCCTCGCCCGGCTTGACCATTGAGCCGCCCCGGCCTATCTTCACCCATGAACTATCTCCGCGGGCTCTGGAACGACGCGCGCAGAAACGTCACCGCCGGACCTGACCTGCTGCTGCTCGCCGCGACCTTTGCATTGGCGGCGCTTCTGCCCCACTACTGGCGACCCGGGCCGCCCAACCTCGGTCCGGGATGGCCTGGCGCGGCCGCCTTGCTCTGGCGCAGCGTGCTTTACCTGGCCCTGCCCCTGCTCTCTCTCATCCTGTTGCGGCTGCCGCCGGCAAAGATCGGCTTCAGCCTCGGCCGGCCCGGTCTCTGGCTTCGCGACATCGGAATTCTCTACCTGGTGATGCTGCCGCTGGTCTTCCTCGCCTCGCGTCAGCCCAGCTTCCAGCGCGCGTATCCGTTCTTCGCCTTTGAGCGCCTCGGCGCCGCCAGACTGCTCATCGGCCTGACGATAAGGATGGTCGGCATGTTCGCGTGGGAGTTCCTCTGCCGCGGCTACCTGCTGTTCGGGTTTGAGCGCCGGGTCGGCGGCGCGGCGGCGATTGCCATCCAGACCATCCCGTTTGCGGTCATGCACGCCGGCAAGCCGGCTCCCGAGGCCCTCGGCTCAATCATCGCCGGCGTCGTACTCG
>CAIVTL010000667.1 GCA_903908785.1 Caldifarciminota bacterium
CCCAATTGCCCGCCGGTCAAGGCATGACGCTTCCCCTAAATCCGACATTGAACCACAGAGCACACCGAGAAGTGGAGAGTACGGAGCGGAATCCCGGCCTTCACCCACTCTGTGCTCTCTGTGCCCTCTGTGGTTAATCCCATATCGGTTCTTGGGGGGAGAGGCGGCTAGCGCTGAATGACGACTTTCCGTATCCTCCCTGACCCCTGGCCCCCGGCCCCTGACCCCTCACCTACAAAGTACACGCCGGGCTTTACGCTCGTGACTCTTCGGCCCATCGCATCGAAGGCCACTGCGCCGGGAGGCAGCACCCGCACGAGGGTGGGCTGAAGCTGGCGGCTTGAGACCTGGGGCTTGAGGTTCTCCTCAACCGCTCCGCCGGTGTACTCGTCCGCGCCGATGTCCGGGTGCACGGGGTCACGCGGGTCGCCGTCGATGTCGAAGTCGATACCCGGAATCGGTGCCGCGGCGCCGATGCAGGGCGAACCCTGCCGCAGGTGCAGGTCGGTCGCACTGACGAGCTTCGGGTCTGCATTGAGCCCGTTTGCCTCGAACCCGGCCCCGCGCCATTCGTCCCAGTCGTACCAGATGAGCGAGTCGTCAGTGTGCCACGCGCCGACACTACCTAGCGATTCCACGAAGCAGCAGTTGCCATTGAGCACCGCACTGTCCAGCGTCTGGGTGAAGAAGAAGGAAACGCAGGCATCAAGGGTGCCGGCCGGACGCGCCAGGACGATGACATTGTTCCGCACCTCGTTTGGGTCCCTGCCGCACATCCCGATGCACTTGCAGTAGTTCACATTGAGCGGCGACAGCCGAATAGTGTTGAAGAGAACCCGCGCGTTCCGAGTGTGGTCGAGGTCGATCAGGCAGTCAACTTCGGCGGCCTCGCAGTTCACGAGGTTGTTGAAGATGACGTTGTCATTACCTGTCGTCGTGATTGCCGGGCCATGTATCCCTCCCGTTGGCACGAGGTCGAACCTGTTACCGTCTATGGTGTCGTAATAGCAGGAAGACAGCTCAAGCCCTATGTAGCTAACAGTGAACCTGCATCCGCTGATGCGCCAGCCGTCGGAGTTATCTGCCACCACGCGCGCAAGGAAGAAGTGAAGGTCGCGCAGCCTGACGTGACCGAAGTCAATTGCCCTGAATCCGCCACCGGTCAGAACCGGGGTTTCACCTGCGCCGGGAACAAACGTGGTGGTCCACGAGTCGCTCCCCGCGACGTAGCGAGCGTCGCATGTCGCGTCCAGCGTGTCCCCGAACACCTCGAACACGCAATCGCCTGAAATGCCGGAATCCGTGAGCGCCTCTCCCGCAAGATAGAGACTCACGAAGTCGCCGGTCCCATCAGGTTTGATGGTGTAGTTGCCGCTCAGGCCGGCATAGACGGCCGACAGCAGACAGCCTATGGCCAACAGCACAGAGGCGTACTTCGTGGTGCCTCCCTAACGCTGCACGACGACCTTGCGCACTGCTTGCGGTTTATGGCTTGAGGCCTGAGGCTCTTCACGTACGAAGTACACGCCGGGTCTCACGCCAGTCACCCGGCGGCCCATCGCATCGAACGCTACCGCGCCGTTCGGCAGAAGGCGCATGACCGTCGGCTGCAACTTGGGGCTGGAGGCTTGCGTCTCGGTGCTTTCCTCGACCGCTTGAGAAGGAACCACGCGGAAGGGAGCCTTCTTCACGTCGTTGGTTGAGTTCTGGTCGCCGGGCATGGCTGTCGAGCAGATCGCGGTGTAGTTGCCGATGACCGAGAACCGGATGGTCGGATACTCGATGTCAGTTGAGTCGCCGGGGCTCAGCATTGCCTGGCTCGACTCGGCGTATATCTCGGCGCCGCCGGAGTCCCGGATGTTGAAGAACGCCCAGAAGGTAGCCGCATCAGTACAGTTGTTGCCGAAGCGCCCTGTGGGCGTGACTATCTGTGTGGTGTCAACGACGCCGGTCGGAGCCAGCACGGCACGGGCATCCACGTCGACCGTGAGGTTGCCGCGCACGGTGAACGTGTCCACCTTGATGTTGTTCTCCGGATGAAGGTCGCCGACCACGATGGCGGACACTCGGCAGCCCCACCAGCCGGGAATCGTGGTGTATGGGTCAGACGCAACAGCGGTGTCCGGCCAAGGCGGCCCAGCAAGGGTGCAGGCACTGGCGTAGTTGCCGCCAATCGCAAACCTGACAATTATCGTATCCCACTGGTAGTCCGATATCCAGATACCTGCCTGCGGATGGAACACCACGCCGGAATCGTACGTCGTGTCCGGAGGTGGCGCGATAATTCGCGTGATGGCTATGTCTTTGACCCGAACGAGGAACCGCTGCCGGAACGTATCGTTCTGCGGGTACGTGTCGCCGTCGCAGTAAATCCATGCAGTCGCGACCATGCTGTCCCGCCCACGCGGGACCCAACCGCCGAACGCGAGCGTTTCGGTGCTCAGTGCCGGCATGTTGAACCCCATGAGGCTATCGCTATAGCCGCTCGGCGTGCCATCGTCAATCGTGAAGAAGGCGCTGACGCTTTCCGCCGGCTCGGTGTTCAGATTGCTGATGACCATGCGCGGGATAATGCTCTGTCCGGAGTCAATCGTGCCGCTCGGGGCGAGAATCGTGTCCACGCCGACGTCACGGCCCAGGCCGAGAGAAGTCAGAATGCAGAAACCAGAAATCAGGATGCAGAGTTTCATCGCGCCTCCCTACGGCTGAATGACGACCTTGTAGCAGCCATCGGCCGACAGCTCACGGCTGACAGCCCGGACAAAGTAGACGCCCGGTGCGAGGCCGCTCACGTCGTTCGCGCCGGGATGCAGGGACATAGCTTTCCTGCCGCAG
>CAIVTL010000668.1 GCA_903908785.1 Caldifarciminota bacterium
CCGCCGGGCGCGGGAAACTGCCCGCGAGGACGCGGGAAATCCTAAACTCCAAACTCTAAACCCCGCGCGCTGCGCGCGAGTTTCCAGTGACCAGTTGCCAGTTTCCAGTGTCCTTAGTCCATGGTCTACGGTCAGTCCTTCGTCCCTGGTTCTTAATCCTTGGTCCAGCATCCACAGTCCAAAGTCCATGGTCCGCGCGCTGCGCGCGAGTTGCGGGTTGCGGAAAGCTAGAAGCGAGAGGCGTGAGGCGAGAGCGGAAGGAAGAACGAGGAACGAAGAGGGAAGGAGGAAGGATGAAGGATGAAGGCGGAAGGAGGAAGCAGGAAGAGGGAAGAACGAGAAACGAAGAACCAAGAACGAGTGGAGAGTTACGAGTTGCAGGGGCCGGGGTGATTTCAGATATCAGATTGCAGATTGCAGGTCTCAAATTGCCGAATGTCCCGAGCTTGAATCATTGGGACTTGGTGCTTGTTTGGGATTTGGTGCTTGAGATTTGAGATTTCCCGCGCCCCGCGAGTCGCGGGTTGCGCGAGGCGAGAAGCGAGAGGCGAGAGCGGAAGGATGAAGGATGAAGAAGCAAGAACCAGGAACGAAGAACGAAGAACGAGGAACGAGGACAGGGGCGGATACGAGGCCGCACAGGTGGCTGCACGCAGGGCCGGATAAGAGGCGGCACAAATGGCCGGACTAATGGTCCGACAGGTGGCGCGATAGATGGCGGGCTGCGTGTAGGTCTGGACGTGTCGGCAAGCGACGTACATCGTGACTTCGTTCATCGTTCATCGTGTAGTCATCGAAATCCCGTTCTTCATGGTCGTTGTCGGGGTGTCGTTCATCGTACAGCGTATGGCGTTCTGAACCTGGGTCTTCGGGGCATTCTTCATGGAACCACGCAGGCCGGGGGTAACCATCTACCCCATGGCCTGGGTGCCGATCCCTCCGCTGTACCCCGTGCCGTACCCGGGGCCGGCGGAGGAAGTTACGAGATGCGCGAGACGAGAGGCGTGAGGCGCGAGGGGCGAATTACTAATTACTAATTTCTAATTACTAATCAATGAGGAAATGTCCCTGGTCCTTGATCCAGAGTCCATAGTCTGCGGTCAGTCCTTGGTCCTTGGTCCTTCGTCCTTGGTCCGTAGTCCAGAGTCCACAGTCCATAGTCCATAGTCCATGCGCTCCGCGCGAGTTACGAGTTACGGGTTGCGGGCTGCGGGAAGCGTGAGGCGTGAGGCGGGATGAGAGAGGGATCGAGAGACCAAGGGATCGAGTGACCGCCGGCAGTTCACTGCTTTGGAGTGCGGGAGCGCGGAGCTCCCGCCTTTCCGTGCCCGCGCTTGCGCTTGAGCTCCTCGCGGGCGAGTGACGAGTTACGGGTCGCGTGGGACGTTACGGACAGGCTAGAATGACCGGCAGGTCTGCCGGAGCGTCAGGACGATGCGCGACCAGTCGCCGGGCGCAAGCCGGCCCAGCTTCCTGTCAACCAGCTTCCGCTGTAGTGTGGCGACCTTGTGAAGACGGACAACCGACGGCAGTAGCAGCCCGGCCTGCTGCCATTCGTCGAGCGTGACATCCTGCGACGCAGCCGAGAGCTGGCCGGTGACGCGGGCCACTACAATGTCGTCGTCGCCCGTATCCAGCAAAATCAGGGCCGGACGTCGCTTCGACCCGGCTGCGTCCGTGAAAGGAAACTCCAGCAGGACAATGTCGCCGGCAGCGTATGAGGCCATCGCTCAGGGACGGTCGTACACCGCGTCGGCCGCGGCATAGCCGGAGCAGAACTGGTCCGCGGTCAGCCGCTCCCATGCGTTCTGCTCGTCAGCGTCGGCCGGGTCCGGAATCAGGACAATCACGCGCGCTGCCTTGCCCGCAGGCAGCAGCCGACGCAGTCGCTCAGGCAGTTCAAGGTTGCCCTCAGGCGTAATCTTGGCCGGTAGCTCGTATGCTCTCATGGATCTTCGTCAAGAGTATGCTGCGTGCGGACACCGGAGTCAACTCCGGCGAGGGCGAGAGGCGAGAAACGAGAGGCGTGAGGCGCGAGACGAGAGGCGAGAGCGGAAGGATGAGTGAGGAGTGAGGAGTGATGAGTCAGGCCCGCGAGGCGCGGGAAATCACAAATCTCAAATCACAAATCACAAAACCCGAGAGGAGCGGGAAACCCTAAACTCCAAACTCTAAATCCTAATCCCGAACCCGCAACTCGTAACCCGCAACTCGTAACGCATAACTCGCAACTCACAACCCAATGATGCACAAAACACAGACACGACTACTGCTCATCCTCCTTATCGCCATCGGTGCGATTGCCGGCGGCCTCGTGCTCTTCCAGCGCAGCGAGCGCGGCCGCATCCACCGGCTCTTCCTGCAGCGCACGCAGGAAGAGAACGCGACACTGGACAAGCTGCTCGAACTCAAGGGCGCTTCGCTGGAGATGTTCACGGTGGACTACACCTACTGGGACGACATGGTCCGGTGCATTCAGGAAAAGGACATTGCCTGGGCCGACGAGAACATTGCCCAGGCGCTGGGCACCTACAAGGCACAGGTCGCCTGGGTTTATCGGCCGGACCGCAGCCTTGTCTATTCGACCCGCGACGAAGAAAAGTCCCTTACCGGGTTCAACCTCCCGGAGGAGGCACTGGCGCAACTGACGCCGGCCGGCCGATTCTGGCATTTCTTCGTCCCGTCGCCGGGTGGCCCGCTGGAGATTCGCGCCGCCACGGTCCACCCCAGTTCCGACCCGGACCGCAAGACTCCGCCCCAGGGCTACTTCGTGGTAGGCCGACTCTGGAGTGCGGCATACGTCGCCGAGCTTGCACGCCTGACCGGCTCTGCCATGCAGATGGGGGCGAGAGGCGAGAAACGAGAGGCGAGAGACGAGAGCGAACGAAGCGGCATCATCGCGATGGAGCGGACGCTTGAGAGCTGGGACCGAACACCGGTGGCGGTGCTGGGCGCGCAGATGATTTCCTATACGGTACAGGAGTACAACCGCTCGTCGGCGCAGCAGTTCGGCATGCTGATTCTCTTCGCTGCCCTGACCATATCCCTGATTTCGGTCGCCCTGGTCTTCTACGTCACCCGGCCCCTGAGCCTGCTTTCGCGCAGCCTGAGCACGGAGAAACCGGAGATGCTCGGCAAGTTGAGACACGACAAGTCGGAGTTCGGGCTGCTGGGACGGCTGGTGACACGGTTCTTCGAACAGAAGGTCGAACTGGTGAAGGAAATCACCGAACGCAAACTGGCGATGACGGCGCTGGCGGCAAAAGACGAAGAGCTGCAGCGCTCTAACACCGAACTGGAGCAGTTCGCCTACGTCGCGTCCCACGACCTGCAGGAACCGCTGCGGATGGTGGGTAGCTACACGCAACTGCTGTCCCGCCGCTACAAAGGGAAGCTCGATGCCGACGCGGACGAGTTCATCGCGTTCGCGGTCGACGGCGTCACCCGGATGCAGCGGCTCATCAACGACCTGCTCCAGTATTCGCGGGTCGGGACAAAGGGCCGGGAGCCGGAGCCGACCGACAGCACGGTTGTGCTGGAACGCGCGCTCGCAAACCTCGGGATGGCGATTGAAGACAACAAAGCGACCGTGACTCACGACCCGCTGCCCGTGGTGATGGCCGACGACCGCCAGCTTGAGCAGTTGTTCCAGAACCTGGTCGGCAACGCCATCAAGTTCCACGGCGCCGAGCCGCCGCGGATTCACATCCGGGCCGAGCGGTCGAACGGCTGCTGGATGTTCGCGGTGAAGGACAACGGCATCGGGATTGAACCGCAATACTTCGGCCGGATATAG
>CAIVTL010000669.1 GCA_903908785.1 Caldifarciminota bacterium
CGGGGCCTGACCCCTGACCCCTGACCCCTGACCCCAGTAGTTCGGCTACTCTCCGGGCGATAGCCGAGGCTGCATCGGGCCTGGCTATGGACCGCGCCGCGGTCTCCATCCGGCGCCGGCGCGGCACGTCATCCATCAACGTACGGACAAGGCTGGTAAGCCCGGACAGGCGGTTCTGGTCGAGAACTGAGGCGGCCCCGACCGAGGCAAGATACTCCGCGTTGGCGTCCTGGTGACGGTCGGTGGCGTAGGGAAAGGGAACGAGTATGGCAGGAATGCCGAAGGCAACCAGCTCTGACAGGACCACGCCGCCCGCCCGGGACACCGCGATGGTCGCCCGCCGGTAGAGTTCCTCCGGATGGCTGGTGAACTCGACGACCTCGCAGTTCTTGGAGCGGACCCGTGACCGGACGAATTCGTAGTCGCGCCGGCCCGCCAGGACTATAAAATTCAGGTTGGTCAGCGCCGCTGCCGCGTCAAGGGCGGCGAGATTCAGCGCTTGAGCGCCGAGGCTGCCGCCGACAAAAAGCACTGTCCTGCCATCGTCCTCCCGCCCGCCCCCCGGGACCCCTGAACCCCGGAACCCTTTCCTCAGAGGATTCCCGGTCACACTGTGCGCACCGGGGAAGGGCTTGGCGGTAGGGAATGCCAGAAACGATTCCCGCGCCCTCGGCGCGAAGAACCGGGTCACTCGGCCGGGAATGCAGTTCTGCTCCAACAGGAAGAAAGGCGTGCCGACAAACCCGGCGGCGGCGAGCAGGGCAGCGGTCGCAAACCCGCCCGTAGCCACAACGCCCGAGGGTGAGACCCGTCGCAACATGCCGATGGCCTGGAACAGCCCGCGCCACAGCAGCCAGGCCGCGCTGACCTTCGCGCCGATGCTCTTGCCATAGAAACCGGCGGAGGCCAGTGGTTCGAAGACAAATCCCTGCTCAACCGCTACCCGGTTTTCAAGACCGGACTCCCGGCCGGCCCAGACCACGTCAATCTCCAGTTCTCGCATCTCGACGCCCAGAGCCAGGGCCGGAAATACGTGCCCGCCGGTGCCGCCTGCCCCCAGCACCACCTTCACCCTCGCGCTCCGGCAATCGTCAATCGGCATTCGTCACTCGGCAATTGCGTCATGCCTTTCCGCCGAATCTGCCCAGCACCAGCACCTTGTGTCGCGCCGGACCGGACGGCCGGCCGACGGGGAAGACACGATTG
Organism: Caldifarciminota bacterium; assembly: GCA_903908785.1. GTDB lineage: Bacteria > Hydrothermota > Tepidihabitantia > Tepidihabitantales > Tepidihabitantaceae > UBA2258. The sequence goes on from CAIVTL010000669.1 coordinate 1,207, forward strand.
CGCGGCGACGGTGGCAGGTTCACGACCGTCCTCGTCCGCTTGAAGCGAGATATGTTCAACAGGATGCCGGCGGCAAACAAGTTTGAAAGCAGGGCCGAACCTCCGGACGATACGAACGGCAAGGGCTGGCCGGTCGTCGGGATGAGCCCCAACGACACGGCGACGTGCACGACGGCGTACAGGAAGATGACGAACGTTATCCCTGATGCCAGGTACTGGCCGAATGCGCTTGAGGTCTCACCGCTGATCTTCATACCGTACAGGAAGAGTATCAGGTAGAGCAGGCAGACGGCCACACTGCCGATGAACCCGAACTCCTCCCCGATTTCGGCAAAGATGAAGTCATTGTGCATCTTCGGCAGGAACTGGTACTTCTGCCGGCTCTCGCCCAGGCCCCGTCCAAAGGGCCCGCCCGACCCGATGGCAATCAGCGATTGCTCCTGCTGGTGATGCTTGCCGTTCCTGAACTTGTTCCAGCGGTCGCGCGCGTACGGGATGCAGGTTATCGCCAGGACGAACAACACAACCCCGATCGCGAAAAGCACCAGCAGGTGCCACCACCTCACCCCGGCGACTACGAACACCGCCATGCTGGCGACCACGACGATGAAACTCGTGCCGACTGCGGGCTGCGCGAGCGTCAGCCCGACGACGCCAAACACCGCCAGCCCGGGCAGGGCTGCCGCCCAACGGAAGCTCCGCTCGAGCCCGTTCTTCTTCACCCAGTCGAAGTACCCGGCCAGCCAGACCAGCAGCGCGAACTTGGCGAACTCCGCCGGCTGAAACGAGAAAGCCCCGCTCCCCAGCGCCCGCTTCACGTCCTTAAACATCAGCCCGACCACCAGCGTCAGGATCAGTACCGCGGCCGCCCCGATGAGCATCACCCACTTGACGCGCCGGTTCCAGGTCGTGTAGCGGATCTTCGCACCCAGGAAGAGCGCTACCAGTCCCACGCCGGCCCTCAGGCCTTGCGACTTGAGGAACGAGATGCCCCGGTGGCAGGTAGTTGCGTAGACGAGTGTCACCCCGATGAGAACCAGCGTCACCACTACGAAGAGCACGGTTGAGTCGATTGACGCCGAGGCCCGCTCACGGGGATTGCCGATGGCCGATTGCCGACTGCCAAGTCCTTCTGCCAATCGCCAATTGTCAATTGTCACTCGTCAATTCCTCGACTTCCTTCCGGAACGCCTCGCCCCGGGCCGCGAAATCGGCAAACTGGTCGAAGCTGGCGAACCCGGGCGCAAACAGCACCACGTCTCCAGCCTCGGCCTCGCCGCTGGCCGCCTGCACAGCGGTTCTGAGGTCGGGAAGCACGTCGTACCGGCGAAACCTCAGTGCCGCCAGTTCGCGCGCCAGGCGCGTGCGGCTCTCGCCAATCAGCAGAACCCACTTCGCGTGCTTCTTCATGGCCCGGACGTACTCCCCGGTCGGCAAAGCCTTCTCTCGTCCACCGGCAATCAGGATGACGCGCCGATTGGCGATTGACGATTTACGATTGCCGATTGCCGATTTCCGATTTCCGGATTCCGGATTCCCTCTGCCAATTGACAATCGCCAATCGTCACTCGGCAATTCCGCCAATGCTTCCAGCGACCGGGCGCCGGCAACGGGATTGGTCGTCATGGAACTGTTGATGTAGTCGACCCCGCGGAACCGGCGAACGAACTCCAGTCGGTGCGGCAGGCCGGCGAATGTCCGGAGCGCGCGGCGAATCGGGAGCATACCGACACCGAGCAGCCGGGCCGCGGCAATCGCCGCGAGGCAGTTCTGGATGTTGTGCTTGCCCGGCAACCGCACCTGTCCTGCCGGCAACACTTTCTCGTCACGAAACCACAGAAGCCCGGCAGAGAGGTACGAACCCACGGTCCGGCGCCGCATCGAGAAGAAACTCCTTGCCGCCGCTCCCCGTCCTTCCGCCGCCCGCACCAGCACATCATCGCGGTTGAGGACCGCGTAGTCTCCGCTATCCTGACGGTCGAGAATCCTGAACTTGCACTCCGCATATCGCCGGACAGTGCCGTGCCGGTTCAGATGGTCGGGAGTGATGTTAAGAATCACCGCCACCCTGGGCTTGAGCCAACGCGCGCGCTCGAGCTGAAAGCTGGAAACCTCGACTACGTAGAAGTCTTGTTTGCCCATCATCAGGGCCGCTGAAAACGGCTGGCCCGGGGCAAGATTCCCGCCGCAGAACACCTTGTTCCCCGCGTTCTTGAGCATCAGCGCAATCAGGGCCGTCGTCGTTGACTTCCCGTTCGTGCCGGTGACCGCGACGACCGGCCCGCGTACGCGCTGTCCGACAGGGCTCGCCGCGAGCAACCTGCTCGCCAGGTCCAGCTCATCCACAATCGGGACCGAACGCAGACGTAGAGCCCGAACCAACGGGTGCGCGTCGCTGATGCCCGGACTGACGACCGCGAATTGACAATCCCTCAGAATTGACGAGTGACGATTGACGAGTGACGATTGGTAAACGGCAATCGGCAAACGGCAATTGGCAATCGCCAATCGGCAATCGTCAATTCCCGTGACCCTCGCCCCCGCCTTCAGCAGGAAGCGGGCCGCCGCGGCGCCCGAACGCCCCAAGCCGACCACCAGCACCCTGGCGCCTTCGATGTCGCCCGTGTTCGTCAGTGTCAGTCCGTGCCCGTCCGTGTGGCTCATCTTATCTTCAGTGTCGCCAGCGCCCCGAGGCCGAAGAGCACGGCAAGAATCATGAACCGGGTCACGACCTGCGGCTCTGACCAGCCGGCAAGTTCAAAGTGATGGTGCAACGGCGCCATCCGGAACAACCGCTTCCCTTTTGTAGCCCGAAAGTAACCAATCTGCAGAATGGTCGAGCCGGTCTCCATGACGAGCACTCCCCCGATTATCGGCAGCAGCATCTCGTGCTTGCACAGTATGGCCACGAGCCCGAGCAGGCCGCCCAGCGGCAGCGAGCCGGTGTCGCCCATGAATACCTGCGCCGGATAGGCATTGAACCACATGAACCCGAGGCAGGCTCCGACCATGGCCAGGCAGAACACCGTCATCTCGCCGCCGGTCGGAATGAACGTGATGTTGAGATACTGCGCCAGGCGAATGTGCCCGGACACGTAGCACAGTACCGCGTAGCTGCCGAGAGCGATCGTCATCAGCCCGGCAGCCAGGCCATCAAGCCCGTCAGCGAGATTGACCGCGTTCGATGCGCTGACGATGACAAACATGACAAACGGTATGTACAGCCAACTGAACTGCACGACCACGTTCTTCAGCAGCAGCACGTTTGTCGTTGAACGATTGGCCGGGTCAACCGGCACGAAGTAGAGCACCGCGCCGACAAAGAGGGCGAGCGCGAGTTGCGCCACGAGCTTGACGGTCTTACTCAGTCCCCTCGGTTTGTGCAGCTTCACCTTGACGTAGTCATCGGCAAACCCGAGCGCGCCGAGCCAGACCACAGTCAGAAGACCGAGTTGAATCTGCCGGTTCCCGAGGTCGCCGAACAACAGCACGGCGACAACCCCGGCGGCCAGGATCAACAAGCCGCCCATCGTCGGCGTTCCCGCTTTCGCACGATGCGTCTGCGGTACCTCCTCGCGCACGTTCTGGCCGATGTTCAGTCGCCGTACGAGTCGGATCATTACCGGTCCGAGCAGCAGCACGAGTAGTATGCCGACTGCCCCGGCGGCGGCCGCCCGGAAGGTGATGTACTTAAACAGGTTCAGCGGTCGAAACGCGTCGCGCAACGGTACCAGCAGGGCGTACAGCATCAGTTCCTGAAAGGGATCAAGGGATCAAGGGATCGAGGGATCAAGTGAGCGACTCCTTCACTTTGTCCCTCTATCCCTCTGTCCCTTCATCCCTGTTCCTCCAGCAGTTCGCGGATCGTCTCCCGGTCATCGAAGTGCCGGCGTTCGGTGCCGACAATCTGGTAGTCTTCGTGTCCCTTGCCGGCAACCACAACCGTATCTCCGGGTCCCGCCTGTGCCAGTGCGCGGCGGATTGCCTCACGCCGGTTCGGTTCCACGACCTTCTCGGCGGTGCCCATTCCGCGCCCGACCTCATCAATGATCGCCTGCGGCGATTCGCCGCGCGGGTTGTCGGAGGTGACCACCGACGCATCCGCGAGCTGCGCTACCGCCTCGCCCATCAGCGGCCGCTTGCCGCGGTCTCGGTCGCCGCCGCAGCCGAACACGACTATCACCCGGCCGCTGGTGAATTCCCTGACCGTCGAAAGCACCCGCCGCAGCGCGTCGGGAGTGTGGGCGAAATCCACGAAGACCCGGAACGGCTGCCCGGCGTCAACGGGTTCGAGCCGGCCGGGAACCGCGGCCAGGGCTTCAGCGCCGGCTGCCATCAAGTCCGGCGACCACCCTAACGCTTTGCCGGTCCCGAACGCGGCCAGCAGGTTGAGAAGATTGTGCCGGCCGGCCAGCTTCAACCGCACCGGCCGGATTCGACCGTCCGCGCTCACTTCACAGTCCAGGCCGTCCGGTCGCACCGCAGTGACCTTGCCCCAGATATCCGGCACCGGTTCGAGGTCGGGCCGTGTGCCGTACGAGATGACCCGGGCCCGCGCCCGGTTCGGAATCTCCCGGCCCATGGCATCGTCGAGGTTCGTGACCGCGGTCGCCGTCGGCGTCAACCCCGTGAAGAGTTTCATCTTCGCTTCCCGGTAGGCGTCAAGCGTCCGGTGGAAGTCGAGATGGTCCTGGGTCAGGTTCGTAAAAGCACCAACCTTGAAGTCGAGGTCAAACACCCGGTCCAGTTCCAGCGAGTGCGAGGAAACCTCGGCGATGCAAAGCGGGACCTGTTTCTCTACCAGCTTTGCCAGCAGTTGCGTGAAATCCAGGCTCTCCGGCGTGGTCTGACCGGCCCTCCGGGTTTCGCTCCCGTCCCAGTACTCGATGGTCCCGACGAATCCCGGCTCGATGCCGGCCTGCCTTGCCATCGACCGCAGCAGGAAGGCCGTCGTGGTCTTGCCGTTCGTTCCGGTGACGCCAACGAGGCTCAGCTTGCGGGCCGGGAAATCGTAGAACCGGTTCGCGACCTGCGCCAGGAACCGACGCGGACTCTTCGTCTGTATCACGGCCACCCAGTTCTTACGCACGCTGTTGACGTCGGTGGTTGCCACCGCGACTGCGCCGCGGTTGACCGCCTCGTCAATGTACTGCTGCCCGGAGACCTTGAACCCCTCAATCGCCACGAACAAATAGCCGGGTTTCACCGCCCCCGAGTGATAGGCCAGCCCCTTCACCTCAACTGCCGAGTTGCCCTGTACGGTGCACGGAACCCCTTTGGTCAAGTCCGCTATGCGCTTCATAAGCGGGAGGGGATTCCGGGATTCGAGGTTTCCCGGGGTCGAGTGCCGGACGCTAGAATCCTCGATTCCTTGACCCCTTGAATCCTCTGCCTCATCCGGTCGAGCAGAATCAGGCCATCGCCAATCTGCTTGAATGCCGGGCACGCGACCGAACCGGCGAAGCGCACCGTTTTCGGCTCGTCAATCAGCACGGCGATGACGTACTGGGGCGTCTTCTTGGGAAAGAACCCGATGAAAGTCATCCGCGACCTGGTCCGCGAGTACCCGCCGCCGGGCTCGATCTTCTGAGCCGTTCCGGTCTTGCCGCAGACCGGCACTCCATCAATCTGCGCCAGCACTCCGGTTCCCTCGGTCACGGCCCGTTCCAGAATGTCCTTGATTCGTCGTGCATTCTCGGGCTTGAGCGCCTGGCGCAGCCGGGCAGGGCTGGAGCGACGCACCGCTCGACCGGATTGGCTGACCGACTCAATCAGGTAGGGCCTGACGTACGCTCCGTCATTCGCCACGCAAAGGTACGCGGCCGCCAACTGCAGCAGCGTAACGGTCACCCCCTGGCCGAAGACGACGTTCGCGAAACGCAGCGTGTTCAGTCGCTCAGGCGGGTCAATCCAGCCGCTTCCCTCGTTGGGCAGCCCGACCCCGACCATGTTGCCGAATCCGAGCGCCCGCGCCAGCTCATAGTAGCGGACCGGTTGCAGTTGCATTGAAAGCAGGGCGCAACCCGGGTTCGAGGACTTGATGAACAGCCCGGCAAAGTCGAGCACGCCATTATTATGCACGTCGTGAATCTTGCGGCTGCCGATCTGCACGTACCCGGACGAGACATCGAACGTCTGGCGGGTGATGCGGGCCGAGTCCGGGCTCTCCAGCGCCGCCGCGCAGACGACCAGCTTGAAGGACGAACCGGGCTCGAACTGGTCGGAGACGGCCGTGGACTTGTAGCTTTCCTTGGGAAACGCCGCGAACCGCGACGGGTCGTAGCCGGGGTAGTCAGCCAG
>CAIVTL010000670.1 GCA_903908785.1 Caldifarciminota bacterium
GGCAGCCACATGCGCCTGACAACGCCGGCGAGCGGACAGCACCACATCACAATCCCGGCCCACGATGCACTGCGGGTCGGCACGCTGGAGTTCATCTTGGCGAGCGTGGCGCACCATCTCGGCCTTGACCGGCAGGAGCTGGCGCAACGGCTGTTCGGGGTCTGAGATGGACCGGTTCCGGCGGAAGACAGAGGACAGATGAGGCTGCGCGGGTTGTTGTACTGCTGGGTGGGGCTGATGGGGCTGGGCGCTACGGTCGCGGTCTATCTGCTGCTCAAGGTTTTCCCGCGAGCTTTCTCAGATTCGGGGCCGGCCGTTGCCTGGCCGTGGCGGCAGGACGCAGGCAGGGCCGCGCGGGTAAGGGCAGGGCTGCTGGCAGGCGCGGTCATCGCGTCGGCGCTGGTCGCAGCCTTCGGTATCATCCGCCTTCTCTCAATCCACTAGTCCGCGGTCGGTCGCAGGCGGACAACCCTAGTCCCCATCAGTAGTTAGAGCCGTTTCCCAGCGGGGCGCGGTCGCTCCCACCGGTCAGGGAACCCGGTTTCGCCGGCTCGGTTCGAGTATAAAGCCAAAGAAGTCAAGCAGTTACTCGTCGCGATGGCCTCGTCGGCGGCTGGCACAGCGGGTGCATTACTCCGCAGTGAGGGGTTAGCACAGGCATGGGGCCGGTGCAACAAACAAGGGACAATTTGGAGTGGGTTCTATTGGGCTGTCGGCGCTTGAACCCTGACCCAGGATAGCTGCACATAGGCGTTCGATGGCCCGACAATTTGGGACGTAGCCTCGGGGGATTGAAAAAGGGGTGCATTATGTTTCGGGTTTTGACTTTCGGACTGAGCATGTTTGTGGCCTTGGTCTTTGCCGGTGTTCCAGGCGGCCAGACGTCGGTCGTCGGCGCGGCGCCAGTGCTTACTGCCGACTGCGCGGCTAATCCGCCGCCGCCCGTTCCTGTTTCTCCCGTGAATCTCGATACCGTCACGACAACCTCGCCGACGTTCCGGGTGGAGCCGCCGGCGCCGTGCAACCTCTATCACTTCCGCGTGCTGGAGGGCGCAAGCGTCGCGGCCGAAGGCTACAGCCCACTGCCGATTTGGCACGTGGCAGCAGGTGGCCGGGTGCTGCAGCGCGGGCATAGCTACCAGTGGTCCTGTCGGGCCTGGGCAAGCGGCGGCTGGGGGCCGTGGTTTGTTCCCGCCTGGCAGTTCACCGTCGGGTCTCTGGTCAAGCCGCCGACTCCGAAGCTACCGCGCGATGGCGACACGATGCACGTGCGCCGTCCGCTGTTCGTTGTGAGCTCGGCGTCGGCCGGTGCCAGATACCACTTTCAGGTCTTTGACGGCAAGACGCTGGTTGGCGAGGGCGTGAGTGGTTTCCCGTTCTGGTTGTTTGAGGGCGGTGGCGGTGGCCTGGAACCCGGCAATCTTTACACATGGACCTGCCGCATCGAAGAGCGGGCAGACACGAGCGACTGGTTCGAGCCGATGCGGTCGTTCGAAATCGGGGAACTGCAGACGACGACCGCAGGGTCGGTCGGCGTGCCGTCCGGAGTCGGGATGCGCGCAATGCCGAACCCGTTCACGACGCGGAC
>CAIVTL010000671.1 GCA_903908785.1 Caldifarciminota bacterium
CAAGGACAAGGTCAGCGGGAACGGTATCCCGTGGGCATGGGCGAAGTCTCCCAGTTGTGCCTTGGACCGCATCGCCAGTTGCTCCTCGGTCGGCAGCAACATGTGAATCCCCAGCGGCTCCAGTTCGTGCCGCAGACGTATGAAACACGTCAGCTCGGCGTCGAGCGTGGGGATGAGAACCTGGAACGGCTCGACCTCCTGGACATACTGGATTCGTGCCAGCACCGCCTGCTCGCGCTCGGTCGGGTACGGACTCAGGAACACCCGGTCACACAGGTCCGGGTCGTACACGCCGGTGTCGAGCGAATCATAGGCGAACCCGATTGCCTTGCCCTGCCAGCTCTTGTCCGAACGAATCGCCCGGATGACCGCGATGCCCGGCGCCGGGTTATCGGTTGCATTCAGGCCGGTTACTGCGAAGCTCACTTTGTCCATAGCAGCCCCTGCTCATCGAGCCGGTCATTGAACTCCTTGACGTCGGCAGTCGCCGTCGCCTCGGGCACGTCAAACTCGGACGCCAGCTTCCGTGCGACCTCGGGCAGCGCCAGGCCGTCGCGCAGCCAGCGCAGAATCGCCGCGCCGGTCGCGTTCAGGCCATAGGTCAGGCCGGTGTATGGGTCGAACAGGAACCCGCTGTCGGCCAGGTGCAGACTCGAAAGCTTCGATTCACGCTTCTCCACGTTCACCATTCCCTCCTCACTCCTCCCTCCTTACTCTTCTTTCCTCGCGACCGCGCCGCTGCCGTACGCCAGCAGCCCGTCCAGCTTGAACACCTTCTTCTTCGCCACCAGCCTGGCCCACAACGCAGCTTCGTAGGTGCCGTCCTCGAACCCCGGCGGCACGGCAATCGTCCGGGAGAACGCACCCTTGGCGATGGAGGTCATTGAGTAACTGCCGTCCAGAATCGCGTCGGCGTAGCCCGGTTTGTAGAAGGAAACGCCCAGCCAGCGCTGGTCGAGCGCCTTGCCGCTCACCCCCAGAACCGGCTTTCCGCCTTTGGGCTCAGTCTTCAGCGCGGAGAGCGAATCGGCCAGCTTCAGGCTATCCGGACCGGTCTTCATGGAACCGCTGCCGTACGCGCGTAGCCATTCGGCCCGGTAGAACGTGTTCTCGGCCAGCTTGCTCTTCCACAACCCGACCTCGTAAGTGCCCTTCTCGAACCCGACGGGAATCGGCAGGGAAACATGAAGCACGCCTTTGACCGCGTACACCGAATGGTCGGCATCCCACACGGCGTCGGTGTACGCCGGCAGGTAGAACGATACGCCGAGCCAGTGCGCTGAGTCCGGCAGTGCGCCGCTCACCTCGAGCGTGAGTCTGCCGGCGGAGTCGGACGCGACCCGGGTCGCGATGGTGGGAATCGAATCAGAGCCAAACGCGGCGGTCACGGCCAGCGCCAGCGCCGCAACGACCATACGGTATCTGGAATGTGACACAACTTCCTCCTGACTGCTCAGTGACTACGCCTCCGGTCACTCTCTATCTGTCCCGTTAGATGCCTGTCTCGTGGCAGAACTTGCGTTCGTCACATACCGGGCATGCTCCCTGAAGTCAACCAGCGGCGCAACACTAGTGCCGCTGTGGCTTCCATTCTAGCCGGGCGCTCAGAAGGGTCAAGCAAGCCGCCATTGACAGGGCCGCGAAAGCTCACTTCAAAGCTCTCTGGAAAGCTCATCGCAAAGCTCACCGGAAAGCTCCCTGCAAAGTTCATCGGGGAGTTACTTAGAGCGCGCCAGGTGGCTTTCGAAGTATATCTCGGTGTTCGTCTCGACGTATGCTCACTAGTGTCGCGACCGGCGTCGGCACGTGCGTCTGCACCTCTATCTCGACCTCAACCTCAACCTCTACCTTTACCTCTGCCTCTGCCTTTCACTCTTCCTGTTCCAGAAGCCGTTCAAGAAGCCCAATGCGCCGCCGTTCGCCTCAAAATCCTCCTGCTGTAATGGGAGCACCTGATATGGGTGGAGGTGTAGATATGCACGCAGATAATTTTATGAACGATATGAATAACTCATTTGCTCAACCATTCGGGGCTAATGGAGGTTCTTTTGAAGGACAAGGTGGTTCAATGGGCAACTACATTCAACCTAAAGATGTTGGCGGCATGACTTACTAGAAAGGAGTTATAATGGGAATATTACAATCTCTTGGATTATCTCCTAAACAACTCATAAGTAAGGGTGTAGGGCAGCTCTTTGGTGCAATAGGAATGCCAAATCCAATGTCTCTTATGGGTGGCGGAGGAGGTGGTGG
>CAIVTL010000672.1 GCA_903908785.1 Caldifarciminota bacterium
ACGCTCATCCCGGAGAGCTTCCTGACCAAGGAAGCCGAGCACGTGAAGGGTTTCTCGCCCCAGGTCGCATGGGTCACCCACGGCGGCGACGAGAAGCTGACCGAGCGGCTTGCGCTCCGGCCCACGAGCGAGGCGATTATCAACACGATGTACGCGAAGTGGGTAAAGAGCTACCGCGATTTGCCCGTGCTCATCAACCAATGGTGCAACATCTTCCGCTGGGAAAAGGCAACCCGCCTGTTCCTGCGCACCCTCGAATTCCTGTGGCAGGAAGGCCACACGCTGCACCGCACCCGCGACGAGGCGCAGGTGGAGACGCTCAAGATTCTCGACCTCTATGTTGACTTCGTGGAGAACGACCTGGCCGTGCCGGTGCTCGCCGGGGCCAAGCCCGAGTCCGAGAAGTTCCCGGGCGCGGTCGACACCTACTCTATTGAAGCACTGATGCCTGACGGACAGGCGCTGCAGGCGGGCACGTCACACCTGCTGGGCCAGCACTTTTCTGAAGCGTTCGACATCAAGTACCTCGACGAAGACAACACCGAGAAGCATCCGTGGGGCACGTCATGGGGAGTTTCGACCCGGCTCATCGGCGGACTCATCATGACCCACGGCGACGACAAAGGTCTGTTCATGCCGCCGCGCGTCGCGCCCTTCCAGGCGGTCATCGTGCCGATTCTGTTCGGCAAGAACGACGAGGCCGTGCTCGCCAAGTGCCGCGAGACCAAGGCGCAACTGGCAGACTACCGTGTCCAGCTTGACGACCGGACCACGCAGACCGCAGGCTGGAAGTACAATGAGCACGAGATGCGCGGCGTGCCGGTGCGAATCGAAATCGGCCCCAAAGACGTTGCCAAAGAGCAGTGCGTGCTGGTGCCGCGTGACGGCTCAGGCAAGCGGTTCACGCCCCTGGCCGGGCTGTCCGAAACGCTCGGCAAGCTGCTGGACGAGATTCAGGCCGGAATGCTCGCGCGCGCCCGTGAGTTTGCGGCCTCGCGTACTTCTGACGCCGCGACGATAGACGAGTTCAAGTCCGCGCTCGCAGCCAAGCCGGGCTATGTCCGGGTCCACTGGTGCAAGTCGCCGGAGTGTGAGAACGCGCTGGTTGAGGCGACCAAGACCACGCCCCGCAACATGCCCGCCGCCGACCAGGGCAAGCCGGGCAAGTGCATTGTGTGCGGGATGGACACGAGCACGGTCATTTACTACGCGCGGACGTACTGACGCGCCGGGCGCGAGGTACCAGTGACCAGTATCCAGGTACCAGTGCTCGGACCGGCTCCACACTGGAAACTGACAACTGGAAACTGGTAACTCCGTGCGCGTCAGCGCACGGTTATCAGCGGCTTGACCTTCTCGTACTTCTTCGGCCCTATTCCTTTTACGTTGAGGATATCTTCAGGGGAACTGAACCGTCCCGCGGTCTCGCGGTACTCGATGATTCGCCCGGCCGTCATCGGCCCGATGCCGGGCAGGGTCTGAAGCAGCTCGGAGTTGGCCGTGTTGATGTTCACTAACCCACCCACCTGCTGACGCACGACGCCCGGTGTGGCCGGGTACAGCCGCACCGGCTGAACCGGCCTCAGCGTCTCCTGCGCCGCCGCATAGCCAATCCACAAATCCGTAAGACTCTGGGACAGCAACTTGCCGGTGACCGGAATCCGCGCCCGCTCCAGCCATTGCTCAGTCGTGACCACCTTGTAGGTCCCGGGCAGACGATTCCTGACCCGGGCCCGCCCGACCTGCGAGACCTCAGGCCACGCCAGAGTATCGCTAGTCACGAAGTAGTCGGCACCGGCGAGCAACGGTGCCGGCTCGTGCAGACCCACACTCTCCGGCGCGACCAGTCGCGCCAGTGTCGTGTCGTCAATCGAGAGCTGCCGCACCCGTTCCCGGTAGGGCGCGGCCGCGAACAGTTCGCGCCAGCCCAGCCTGCCTGAGCCGAGGCCGGACTCAATCACGTAGTCAGGCAGAACCGCGATGTCCGCGCCGGCCTGCTGTCGCACCGCCTCAGCAACCGCCGCACCCAGACTCAGGCGGCCCGCGCTGTCCGGCAGGTACTCGACCGGGTTTGAGCACACGGCCGTATCCGGAGGAACTGCGCTCAACGGTCGTATCCACGCCGATGCCGACGACGAGTCCGCACTCGTCCCCGGCTCGACGTTCAGCATGCGCGCCTCGGTCTGGTAGACTCTGTGCTCGGACTTGTCGAACAGGACGTCGGCCAGACCCAGCCGCTGCCCGTATGCGGCCGCACTCAGGACCGGCGTTGCGCCGGAACCGGCCAGGCGGTTCTCCACGCTGCCGGCCGTGCCCCGGCAGATGACCAGGTCCACGTCCTTGAAACTATCGGCAATCGCGCAACCGGCCTCCGGGCTTATGTGCCCGATGACGATGATGACGTTGACACTCTCGGCCCGCACGGCCGGCAGGTATCGACCGAGTTGGGCCAGCGGGTCATCGACCACCCACCCACCCACGTCCCCGCGCCGGTTCAGCTCAGCCATGTCAGAGTCGGTAATCCCGACAACCGCGAGTTTGATTCCCATCATATCTCTGACGAAGTACGGCCGGAACATCGTCACCTGCCGGTTCAATACCACGTCGAGCATCGGGTCAGCGAGAATCGGAAACGACGCGGCCTTGGCCAGAACCTCGAAATTCTCAATACCGCCAACGAGGTCACGGGCGCCGGGCGCGGCTGCGTCGTACCCGGCCGCGTTCATGAACTCGACGCTCGCCCGGCCCTGCGAGCTATCACCTTCAGGTGAGCCGAACCCGAAGTCGCCGCAGTCGAGCAGGAGCGTGGCGTCGGTCCGCTGTTCCTTAATGAGACGAAGCAGGTTGTCCCAGCCGCCGAGCGTGCGGCGCGGCAGACCCGCGGACCCGAAGTCAATTCCCGGCCGGGCACAGCCGTGCAGGTCCGACGTGTAAAGGATTCGGAGCACCTGGAAGTCCGACCGGGACGGAGGCGCGGCGCAGACGAGGGCGAGAATGAGACCAAGCACGCAGGTAATATAGCCCCTTCCCGTCTCGAATCAAGCCCGCCCCAAGCTTGACTCTTGGCAACCCCGCCCTAGAATGGCCGCGATGGATTTGTTTACCAAGTGTGACGAGTTCTACCCGATTGTCGCGCGCGCGCAAAAGCAGGGCTACTACCCCTACTTCATCCCGCTCAGTTCCGAGCCGGACCGCCGGGTCATAATCAACGGCAAAGAGCTGATAATGCTCGGCTCGAACAACTACCTTGGGCTCACGACGCACCCCAAGGTAAAGGAAGCCGCGATTGAAGCCATCCGCAAGTATGGCACCGGTTGCACCGGGTCACGCTTCCTGAACGGCACGCTCGACCTGCACGTCGAGCTCGAATCCGAGCTGGCTGCCTTCTACAGCAAAGAAGATTGTCTGGTCTTCGCCACCGGCTACCAGGTCAATTTCGGCACGGTATCCGCCCTGGTGCGCCAGGGCGACGTGGTTTTCACCGACAAGCTCGACCACGCATCGATTGTCGACGGGTGCCAGTTGTCAGCCGGCACCGTGAAGCGCTACGTCCACAACGACATGGAGTCGCTTGAGCACGCGCTTGCCGGCGCGCCGGCCGAAGCCGGCAAGCTGATCGTCACTGACGGCGTCTTCTCGGTCGAAGGCGACCTCGCACCGCTGGACAAGATGGTCCCGCTGGCCCGGAAGTACGGCGCCCGCATCATGGTTGACGAAGCCCACGCGGTCGGCGTGATGGGCAATAACGGTCGGGGCACGGCCGAGCACTTCGGGGTTGAGGCTGAAATCGACCTGATAATGGGGACATTCTCCAAGACCTTCGCCTCCGTCGGCGGGTACGTCGTCGGCACCCACAAGGCTATTACTTTCATCCGTCACCAGGCCCGCTGCATGATTTTCTCCGCGGCATCGCCACCGGCCGCGGTCGCCACCGTACTGGCAGCACTCAAGATAATGAAGGCCGAGCCGGAACGCCGCGAGCAGCTCTGGCGGAACGCGCGCAAGATGACCAATGGGCTCCGCGCCATGGGCTACAACCTCGGGACCACGGTGACCCCGGTCATGCCGATTCACATCGGCACCGACTTGAAGACCCTGCTCTTCTGGCGCGCGCTGTATGATGCGGGCATCTTTTCCAACGCGTTCGTGCCGCCCGGGGTCCCGCCCAATCATTCCCTCATCCGCACCAGCGTCATGGCAACGCACACGGACGAGGACACCACCGAGGCGCTGGAGATTTTCGAGCAGGTCGGCAAGCAGTTCAAGATTATCCCCTAGTTCATGGTGACGGTTCGGAAGGTCGAATCCGCCGGGGACCTCGACCAGTTCGTCAAGCTGCCGTTCCGGCTGTACCGAAATGACCCGAACTGGGTGCCGCCGCTCATCGGCGACGCCAAGCGTACGCTGACCCCGGGCCAGAATCCGTTCTGGAAGCACGCCGACCGCGAACTCCACCTCGCCCTCCGTGACAACAAGGTGGTCGGCCGGGTGGCCGCAATACTCGACCGCAGCTACAACGCGCACCACAACACCCGCGTCGCCTGCTTCGGCTTCTTTGAGCTCGAGGACGACATGGAGGTCGCGCAGGCCCTGTTCACTGCCGTGAAAGCGTTTGCCCGCGCCAGCGGCGCGGACACGGTCTACGGCCCGGCCAACCCGTCACTGAACGACGAAGTCGCGCTGCTTATCGACCCGTTCGACTCCCCGCCGATGATCAAGATGTCCTACAACCCGCCCTACTACGTGCAACTAATCGAGAAATCCGGGTTCACCAAGGTCAAGGACTTCCACGCGTACTCAATCCAGATGGACGCGCCGGTGCCGGAGAAGCTGCGGCGGGTCATGACCAAGCTGAAGGAGAAGTCCGGGCTGGTGGTGCGGCCGGCGGACCTAGGCCATGCGGAGCGCGAGCTTGCCTACATCCAGGAGGTCTACAATGACGCCTGGACCGACAACTGGGACCACGTCCCGATGACCGACGCCGAGATCGCCGACCTCGCGCGACAAATCAAGCCGCTCATCCGTCCGGAGACCTGCCCATTCGTGTTCTACAAGGGCGAGATTGCCGGCGTATGCGTCACCGTACCTGACTACAACCAGGTGTTGAAAAAGATGAACGGCCGTATCTTCCCCCTCGGCTGGCTCACGTTCCTGACCCAGCGCGGCAAGATTAACCAGGCCCGGCTCTGGGCGCTGGGCGTCAAGCGCAAGTTCCACAACCTGGGGTTCGACTCGCTGCTCTACTACGAGTCGTTCATGGGCGCGCGCAAACTCGGCTACAAGTGGGGCGAAGTCTCGATGATTCTCGAAGACAACGTGGGCATCATCCGCCCCATCCTGACGTGGGGCGGGAAACTGTACAAGACTTACCGGGTCTACCAGTCCCCGGCCTAACCCACTCTCAACAACTCACTGCGGCCCTCGTAGCGGGTAAGCAGCGTCCGGCGTATGCACACGTTCTGCGGCTGCTTCAGTTCCGGGTCAAGCGCGACCAGCCGGAACGCGTCCTTGCGCGCCTGCCTGAGTATCTTGCGGTCCCGGCCAAGCTCGGCAATCCGCAGGTCCGGCAGGCCGTGCTGCCTCGTGCCCAGCAGTTCGCCCGCCCCGCGCAGTTCCATGTCCTTCTCGGCCAGTTCGAACCCGTCGTTCGTGCTGACGAAGAACTCCAGCCGCTCCAAGGCATCGCCCAGCGCCGCTCTTGGCGCCAGTAGGATACAGAACGACTGACGGCTGCCCCGGCCGATTCTGCCCCGCAACTGGTGAAGCTGGGCCAGCCCGAACCGCTCCGGGTGCTCGATAACCATCACGGTCGCATCCGGCACGTCCACGCCGACCTCGATGACCGAGGTCGCGACCAGCAGGTCCAGTTCTTTCTTTCGGAACTTCTCCATCAACTCATTCCGTTCATCCGACTTCATCCGGCCGTGGACCAGTCCGACGCGATGCTTGGGCAACGCCGCCTTGGTCTGCTCGTAGGTCTTCACCGCCGACGCCAGGTCGAGCTTCTCCGACTCCTCAATCAGCGGGCACACGACAAAGGCCTGCTCGCCGGCGTCAAGGTGTTTCGCCGTCGCCAGGTACACTGAATCACGTTCGAGCCCGCTCATCAACTTCGTCACGACCGGGCGCCGCCCCGGCGGCTTCTCATCGAGGACCGACGCGTCGAGGTCGCCGTACAGCGTCATCGCCAGCGTGCGCGGAATCGGGGTTGCGGTCATCACCAGGAAGTCCGGGTTCACGCCCTTGTTCAGCAGTGCCGCCCGCTGTCTTACCCCGAACCGGTGCTGCTCGTCCACCACGACCAGGCCGAGCCGGTGGAACGTCACGCCCTCCTCAATCAGGGCATGCGTGCCGAACACCATCCGCACCTCACCGCTCTCCAGGCCGGCGAGAATCTCGCGGCGTTCGGCGGCTTTGGTCGAGCCGGTGAGTATGGCCGTCTTCACGCCGATTGCCGCCAGCCGCTCGTGCCAGCCCTGGTAATGCTGCTCGGCCAGGATTTCGGTCGGCGCCATCATCGCCGCCTGAGCGGAATTCTCGCACGCCACCAGCATCGCGTACAGCGCGACCACGGTCTTGCCCGACCCGACGTCGCCCTGCAACAGGCGGTTCATGCACCGCTCGCTCGCCATGTCCTGCCTGATTTCGTCCAGCACCCGCACCTGCGCCTTGGTCAGCTTGAAGTGCAGCTTCTCCATGAACGGCCCGGTCAGCGTGCCTGTTTCCGCAAGATTCGTGCCCTTACGTGACGACACGTACTCGCGATGCCGGAGCGCGAGCAGCAACTGGAAATAGAACAACTCATCGTAAATCAGCCGCTCCCGGGCGCGCAGCGCCGATTCGATGTCCTTCGGGAAGTGAATCGCCTGGAGCGCGTCGCGGATGCCGGGGAACTGGTAGTGCTCGATAATGCCGGGCGTGAGCGACTCCGGCACGGTCGCCAGACACTTCTCCATCGCCGTGGCCACTGCCCGCCGAATCGTCCACATGGACAGGCCCTCGGTCAGCGGGTAGACCGGGATAATCGTGTTGGCGAATGAGAACTCCGCCTCGTCGTCAGCCAGCTCGAACATCGGGTTCACAAACTGCATCCCCCGGTAGCGAGTGACCTGGCCGGACAGGAGGATTTCCTGGTTCGCGTGGAACCGCTCCGCGAGGTCCGGCCGGTTGAACCACAACGCCTCAATCATGCCGCTCTCGTCGCGCACCATGGCGGACACGACCTGCTTGTAGCTCTTCAGTCGCCGCGCGCCCGCGGTCACGACCCTGCCGAGGACCGTCGCCTCGTCCCCGGGCCGCAGGTCGCGGATTGCCATCATCTGCGACCTATCCAGATACCGCCTCGGGACGAAGAACAGCAATTGACCGATAGTCTCCACGCCGACCTTGGCGAGCAGTTCTGCCCGCTTCGGCCCGATGCCCTTCAAGTACTGGACCGGCGTGTCCAGCTCCGCACCCTCAGCCCAGCGCTCACCAAGTGTCATTCCCATTGGTCCCTGCTCCTACGCTCCGCCCTCAATCAGGCGCTTGAACTCTTCCTCATTGATAACCTTGACGCCCAGTTCTTTCGCCCGGTCGTACTTCGAGCCCGGTGCGTCGCCGGCCACCACGAAGTCGGTCTTCTTCGATACCGCCGACGACACGCTGCCGCCGCGCGAGACAATCAGCTCCGCCGCCTGCTCCCGCGAGTAGCGTTCGAGCGAGCCGGTCAGAACGAACTTCCTGCCCGCCAGCGGCTTCGGCCCGCCGGCTGACTTCTCCTCGAACTGCAACCCGGCCGCGCGCAGCCGCTCAACCAGCCTAACGTTCTCCCGGTCCGCCAGGAAATTCCTGAAGGACTCGGCAACTACCGGACCGACCCCGGGCGTCTCAGCAATCTTGTCAGTTAGGCCTGTCCCCCTTCTGCCTTTGCCATTTCCCCTTTCCCCTTCGTCATTCCGGTTCCCACCTTTGCCATTTCCCCTTTCCCCTTTCTCCTTGCCTGCCTCCGCCAACCTGTCCCACGAGCCGAACGTCTGCACGAGCAGCCGCGCCGCGTGGACCCCGATGTGCCGGATGCCGAGCCCGTACAACAGCCGCGTGAACGGCCGGGTCTTGCTCGACGCAATGCCCGCAAGCAGGCCCGCCGCCGACTTTTCACCCATCCGTTCGAGCCCGAGCAGCGTGTCGATATCCAACTCATACAAGTCGGCGAGGCTCCTAACCATCCCGGTCTCGACCAGTTGTTCGACCAGCTTCTCGCCCATCCCTTCGATGTCCATCGCCCCGCGCGAGCCGAAGTGGAGCAGGCGCGCCTTGAGTTGGGCCGGGCAGGAGGCGTTCACGCACCGCCACGCGACCTCGTCCGCCTCCTTGAACAACTTGGTCCCGCACGCCGGACAGTTCTCAGGAATCTCGACGGGATCACGTGTCTCATGCTCCGCGTCAACGAGCACCCTGAGAACCTGCGGAATGATCTCACCTGCCTTGTGAATCACGACCGTATCGCCTTCGCGGATATCGAGACGCTTGACCTCCGCGAAGTTGTGCAGCGTGGCGTGCGTCACGTTCGTACCGGATATGAACCTCGATTCCATCTCCGCCACAGGCGTCACGGTTCCGAGCCGGCCTACGTTGAAGGAGACCTTCAGTACCTTGGTCTCGGCTTCCTCCGGCGGGTACTTGTAGGCCACTGCCCAGCGCGGGCTCTTCTCGGTCATGCCCAGTTCCTCGCGGTCGCCAAACCGGTCAACCTTTATGACCATGCCGTCAATGTCATACGGCAGGTCGTGCCGGCGCGGCTGCCAGCCGTCGCAGTAATTCACCACCTGCTCGATATCGTCAAAGAGCAGGCTCTCGGGTGCGGTCCGGAACCCCAACTCCTTGAGCGTATCCAGCACCTCGTGGTCGGTCGCGATGCGCTCAATCCTCCTCGGGATGGTATGGACAAAACAGTCCAGCCTCCG
>CAIVTL010000673.1 GCA_903908785.1 Caldifarciminota bacterium
AGCCGGTCGAGGTATTGTCCGAGATAGAGCTCCGGCTCGGCGAGCTTGGCGCGGTCCTGTTCTGATTCCAGGTCAAGGTAGTTGGCGTTGAGTTTCCTGCTCGCCTCAAGAGCCAGGGTGGTCTTGCCGACCTGTCGAGGCCCGAGCAGACAGACTGCCGGCACCTCCGAGAGTGACCGGACGAGCGTTCGGAGCAGGGCGCGCTGTATCATCTATGCAATTATGGTTCTAAATTCCCGATTTGCAAGGATTGCATCTGGTGGCCGCGCGACGCGCGGGAATCTCAAGCACCAAATCCCAATTCACAAACAAGTTCCAATGTCTCAAAGATCAAAGAGGTCCGACGCCGGTCGAGCGGCTACCGGCGTATGTAGTCGGAAAGCGGGCGGGCTTCGAGCCCCTCGCGGGGGTGCGCGAGCAGCGTCCGGACAAACAGCCGCGCCAGTTCGGCGTCGTTCACCAACGGCACGCCGATGTCGGCGGCGCTGCGCCGGATGTGATACCCGTCGGTCAGGGTCGCTTCGTCCGCGGTCCGCTTCGGGATGTTGAGCACGCAGCCGACAACCTTGCCCAGTACCAGGTCAACCACCGAAGGACTCTTGCCTTCCGACACCTTATGGGCAAGCTGCGACTTGATGCCGTTGGCTTCAAGGAAACGGTGGGTGCCGTCCGTGGCGTAGAGTTCGAAGCCCGCCGCGGCCAGCGCCCGCAGGCTGTCGAGCAGCTTCACTTTGTGGGCGTCGGCTCCGATTGAGACCAGCACGGACTTCCGGGGAAGCGAAAACCCGGTCGAGATTGCCGCCTTGTACCATGCCTGCTCCAGCGAGTCGCCCAGGCACGCCGCCTCGCCGGTCGAGGTCATCTCGACGTACAGCACCGGGTCCGCGCCCTTCAGTCGCGAGAACGAGAACTGCGGCACCTTGACCGCGACGTAGTCGAGGTCCAGGGTCCGGTACTCGCCTTTCACGTCCACACCGAGCATGGCCCGGGCCGCGATCTCGATGAAGTTGTAGCCGGTGGCCTTGGACACGAATGGGAAGGACCGCGACGCCCGCAGGTTGCACTCAATCACGCTCACCTCGTTGTTCCGGGCCAGGAACTGGACGTTGAACGGCCCGTTGATGCGGAGCGCCCGGGCGATGGACTTGGCAATCCACTTGGCGCGGCGAACGGTCTCAAGATACGTGTTCTGTGGGGGCAGCACGACCGTCGCGTCGCCGGAATGCACGCCCGATTGTTCGACGTGTTCGGTAATCGCGTAGATCACGAGTTCGCCGTCCTGCGCCACGCCGTCGATCTCAATCTCCTTCGCGCCTTCGATGAACTTGGAGATGACGACCGGGCTGTCCGGCGAGACCCGCGCCGCCTGCATCAGGTACTGCGCCAGCGAACTCTCGGTCTTGGCGATGTTCATTGCCGAGCCGGAGAGCACATATGAAGGTCGGACCAGTACCGGGTAGCCGACTTCGGCGGCAAACCGGCGCGCCTCGTCCAGCGTGCTCAGTTCGTTCCAGGGCGGCTGGGCGATATGCAGTTCGTCGAGCAGCGCCGAGAACCGGCGCCGGTTCTCGGCCCGGTCGATGCCATCCGGGCTGGTGCCGATGAGGTGCACGCCGGCCCGGGCAAGACTCGCGGCCAGAGTGTTCGGCAGTTGCCCGCCGACCGACACGACCACGCCGAGCGGCTGCTCGAAGCTCGTGATGTCCAGCACTCGCTCCAGCGTCAGTTCTTCAAAGTAGAGCCGGTCGGTCTCGTCGTAATCGGTGGAAACGGTTTCCGGGTTGCAGTTAATCAGCACGGTGCGGTACCCGAGCGCCGACGCGGTCCGGCACATCCCCACCGAGCACCAGTCGAACTCCACCGACGAGCCGATGCAGTAGGGCCCGCTGCCGAGCACGACTACCGGCCGGCCCCGCGCCTCGGGCTCGACCTCCTCGTGGTCGCCGCCGTAGGTCATGTACAGGTAGTTGGTCGCGGCCGGGAACTCACCGGCGAGCGTATCAATCCGCCGCGCGTGCGGTACTACGCCGAGTTGAATCCGACGGGAGCGGACTTCGTCCTCGGTCGAGCCAAGGTGGCGGGCGAGTGCCCGGTCCGAAAAGCCGAGCCGCTTCAGTGTACGCAGTCCCTCGCAGTCGAACGCGTCGAGCCGCTGCCCGGCGAGGCCCGCCGCCGCCTGCACGATTTCCAGAAGTCGGGCGATGAACCACGGGTCAACCCGGCTGAGTTCGTGGACCTCGCGCGCGCTCATCCCGTCGGCTATGGCCTGCGCCATTGCGTAGAGCCGCCGGTCGGTCGGGTGGGCAATCTCATCCCGCGGGTCGGGCACGCGTGCCTTCGGGTCGGTCAGACCGTCAAGGCCGGTGCCGAGCGAACGCACCGCCTTCTGCAGCGCCTCCTCGAACGTGACACCGATGGCCATGACCTCGCCGACGCTTTTCATCTCCGTGCCGATGCGCCGCGATGCCGCCTTGAACTTGTTCAGGTCCCAGCGCGGTATCTTCACGGTCACGTAGTCCAGCGCCGGCTCGAAGAAACAGCCGGTAACGCCGGTCACCGCGTTCTTCAAATCGGCGAGGCCGTGCCCCAGCGCGAGCTTGGTGGCGACCCAGGCGAGCGGGTATCCGGTCGCCTTAGAGGCCAGCGCGCTCGAGCGCGAGAGCCGAGCGTTCACTTCAATAACCCGATACTCCTTGCCGGCCGGGTGCAGGGCATACTGGACGTTGCACTCGCCGATAATGCCCAGCTTATCGGCGACGTGGAGCGAGACCGAACGCAGTCGGTGGTACTCACTGTTGGTCAGGGTCTGCGATGGCGCTACGACGATGCTCTCCCCGGTGTGGATTCCCATCGGGTCAAGGTTCTCCATATTGCAGACCGTGACGCCGTTGCCGAACCGGTCCCGCACCACCTCATACTCGACCTCTTTCCATCCGCCCAGGTACTCCTCGACCAGCACCTGCGGCGAATGGGCCAGGGCCTCGCGCACCCGTTCCCGGAGTTCGTCCGGCGAAGTCACCATGCCCGATGCCAGCCCGCCCAGGCTGTAGGCGGCGCGCACCATCAGCGGGTAGCCGATCGCCGCGGCCGCTTCCAGTGCGCCTTCCACGCTGCTCGCGGTGCTGCCGCGCGGCACGTCTACGCCGATTGCCCGCATCCGGACCGCGAACCGCTCCCGGTCCTCCGACTCCTCAATGGTCTCCACCGGCGTACCGAGGCAGCGGACCCCGTACTTCTCCAGCACGCCCGCACGCCAGAGCTCGACCCCGACATTCAAGGCGGTCTGGCCGCCGACGTTCAGAAGAATCCCATCCGGCCGCTCCCGCTTGATGACCTTCTCCACGAAGTCGGCAGCCACCGGGACCAGGTAAATCTCGTCCGCCAGGCCGGGCGTCGTCTGGATTGTGGCGATGTTCGGGTTGACGAGGACCGTACGGATGCCCTCCTGCTTCAGCGCCTTAATGGCCTGGCTGCCGGAATAGTCGAACTCGCCCGCCTGCCCGATGCGCAGCGCGCCCGACCCGAGAATGAGAACCTTGTCCGGTCGGTTCACAGCGACTCCACGAAACGGTCGAACAGGTCCCGGCTGTCCAGCGGACCCGGCGAAGCTTCCGGGTGAAACTGCACGCCGGCGAACGGCCGCCGCTTGTGCCGGATGCCCTCGACCGAGCCGTCATTGATATTGGTGAACCAGACCTGCCAGTCATCAGGCAGCGTGCGGGCGTCAACCGCGTACCCGTGGTTCTGGCTAGTCAGGCGGCACCGGTCGGACCCGCTCTCGCGGCACGGCTGGTTCTGACCGCGATGGCCATAGCGCAGCTTGTATGTCCGGGCGCCGGCAGCGAGCGCCATGAGCTGCGTGCCGAGACAGATGCCGAGTATCGGCCGGCCGAGCGCCATCGCGCGGCGCAGAACCTCAATCGTCGTTGGGCACTGCTCGGGATTGCCCGGCCCGTTCGAGACCAAGATGCCGTCGAACGGTTCCCCGGTATAGTCCCAGTTGCTCGGCACCTGCCGGACCTCAACCCCGCGCGCCAGCAACTCACGTCGGATGGAACGCTTCACCCCGCAATCAACCAGAATCACTCTTTTCCGACCCCCGATCCCCGACCCCTGACTCCCGACCCCTGACCAAGGTTCCTTGACCGTCACCGTCGAAACAACATCAATCCGGTTCGGGTCGAACATCGGGGCGAGTTCGGCCAGCGGCACCTCGGCGGGCAGAATCCGGCCCAGCATCGTGCCGTGCTCGCGCAACCTCAGGGTCAGGTGGCGCGTGTCAATGCCCTCCACACCGGGAATCTCCTCGGACGCCAACCACTCAGGCATCGACCGCGCGGCCCCGGCATGGCTCGCATCATCGTGAGCGCGTGCAACTACAAGGCCCGCGACCTGGATTCGGTCCGACTCGAACCGGTCGACTTCGGCCTTGTCCGGCACACCGTAATTGCCAATCAAGGGATAGGTCATCACAAGAATCTGGCCGCGAAAGCTCGGGTCGGTCAGGCTCTCTACATAACCCGTCATCCCGGTCGAGAACACCACCTCGCCCGACGCCTGCCCAAAGTGCCCGAAAGAAGAACCAGCCAGCCTTGTTCCGTCTTCCAACTCAAGGAATACGCGTCTGGTAGTTCTCATATTCGGATTGTGGCATTGTAGCGGCAACCCACCGCCAATCAACAAGAACCTCGGCCACGCGACTCGAGCCCAAGCACAAGCCAAAGCTCCAGTCCGCCAACTCGCAACTCGCAATAGCTCTCTACAAAGCTCGTCGAAAAGCTCCGCAAGGAACCCGTCGGAACACTCGTTGGAAAGTGCCTTGTGTCTCTCGCCGTATCTCTCCTCGTATCCCGCGTCGTGTCGGTCAGTGTATCCTGACCTGTATCTCGACCTGCGGCTTCGCCTGAATCTCAACCTGCATCTTTACCTCTACCTCTACCTGTACCTCATGCCGTATCCGGCGCCGAACCGCGCGCTGTTCCGGAAGCCGCTCCAGAAGTCATTCGGGAAGCCGAACCAGTCGTCGTTCCGCTGGTTGTAGTAGTTCACGTACCGGTCATTGTCTCTTCGGCTGGTTCTTGGATTGCTTCGGAAGGCATAGCCCCCTATATGACCCCTACCCTTGGTTTTCAGGACTTGCCAAATGCCGCAACCGGCCGATAATACAATGATTATGGTCGATTTGCCGGTCTGCCGAAAGGGCCTCCTCGTGTATCGCCTTTCCGGGGGCGCTACCCGGTGAAGCCGCTGGTTCTTTCCGCCGAGACGCAGGCAATACTCCACCGCATCCGGACCTACGGCTGGGCCCTGAATGTCTACGGGATGAACCAGAGCCGGGCATTGCGGCTGGTCAAGGCCCGAACCGACATCCGTATCAACAAGGCCGGGGTGTCGCCGCCGTACAACAACGTCTACCGGCGCTACGTAGTCGAAGTGGTCAAGACATTCCGGACCGAAACCGGCGAGAGCCTGGCCGGGGCCATCCAACTGGTCATCCGCAAATGGACCAACCTCGGCCTCACCTTGCCGTTGCTGCAGGGACTCCTCGCCGACTGCTTCCTGCGATTCGAGCAGCAGGGCTATGCCATGCCCAAGGCGAAGCAACTGGGCAGCCGGCCCAAGCCCCGGCGGCGGCGAAGCACCTATGAAGCGGCGCTCAAGAAAGGACGCGCCGCGCTCCGTGGAGGAGACACGGTCGAAGAACAGACTGCCCGTCAGCAGGAGGGCGCCGCACTCGCAGCCGCAATCGCCCGCAGACTCAGGCCGTTACTGCAGACAAGGGGCATCACCGGTCGCGGGTTTCTGCCCTACTTCAACTTCGCCCAGAAACTCGGCCGCCTCTCCCGCAAGTACGCTGACAAATCCCTCCAGATGGCCGCAGCCGACTTGGTCGATCTCTATGAGGCTAAATCACTCGACGAGGACGTCCTCGCTGAAATCGCGCGGACCCTGTTCAGTATCGCGGTTCTCTCCTGACTGCCCCCTCGCCACTGCAAACTGCAAACCGACGCCGAGTCGCCCTGCTCGTTCCTACGCACGCGAAGCGTGACGAACGCAATGAACCGAATGGGTCTCTCATTCCGACTGGCTCCTCGCGGCGCAGCCGCGAGACATTGACATCCGTCCACGCCATGGTAGCATCACCGCGATGCAGTCCGAACTCCGGCCGCGATTGGCGACAGGTGAGGTAGCTTAGGTTGCCACCGACCGAGCGGCTCATCTTCCGCGTCCACGCACTTGAACGCATGTTCGAACGCAGAATCACGGTAGAGGACGTGAGGTCCGTTGTCGGCGACGGAGAAGTGATACAGAACTACCCGGAGGATAAGCCGTACCCAAGCCGGCTCGTGCTCGGCTGGCGCGGAACCCGGCCGATACACGTGGTCGTTGCCGAAGACAGCGAAGCTGGTATACTGATAGTTGTGACCGCCTACGAACCGGACCCGATCCAATGGGACGCAGGGTTCAAAAGGAAAGTGCTATGAAGTGCGTAGTGTGCAAACAAGCTGAAACCCGGCCGGGCACAGCGACTGTTACGCTCGAACGCGACGGCCTAACGGTTGTGTTCAAGGGTGTTCCGGCTCAGGTTTGTCCCAACTGCGGCGAGGATTACGTTGACTCGGCCGTTGCCGACCGGCTGCTCAGAGAGGCCGAACAGACCGCGCGCAACGGCACCCAGGTCGAAGTCCGCCAATTCGCCGCGGCCTGACCGCCACCGGCCGTGAACCGTCCCGCCTGCAAACCGACTCCGAGTCGCCCCGAGAGAGTCGGACGAGTCGAAAGGTCTCTCATCTGACCAACTGCAATCTGCAAACTCGGGCGCTCTACGCCCAGCCCTGCTCGCGCGCTTGACAAGTGCCTGCCGCTATCCTGAGATGCAGTCTATGTCAGCACAAGGTCGTCCGGCCTTGACGGGTACGGAATTGATCATATGGTCCCCGGAATTACTCATTCCTAATTGAAGGATTGATCATGCCTGTCCCCGGAGAACATAGGACCGTCCAGGCCCGCGTTTCGTGCCGTCCATCCTCCATCTTCCCTCCTCC
>CAIVTL010000674.1 GCA_903908785.1 Caldifarciminota bacterium
CCCAGCGTGAGCACGACCAGCGTATCCTTCCCCGTGACCTCGCCTGCCGGCCCTCTGCCCCACTTTCCGACAAGTGTCAAGCCCGAGTCGGACATCGCAGTGCCCGCGTATCCCGGCATCTCGATTCCCCGGTGGTACAGCCATTCCAACCTCACCTTCGGCGGCATGGTCCGCAGCGAGTCCATCACCGCCATCTCGTCCCCCCTGGACTGCGCGGCAACGGCACTGGCCATCAACCCCAATCCCAACAGAAAGACGGCTATCTTCGTCCTGTGCACGAGACGATTATCGGCTCTATTCCGTCATTGTCAAACCGCAATCCTCGCCGCCAAATCCCAGCCATCGTGCGCCGTGCTGCCGACACTCAGGCAGCCGTACCGGTACTTGTTCGTCGGGTCATACGCGAAACTGATTGCCGCACCGGACGGCCGGCTCACGACGACCTTGTAGGTCCGGCCCCGGACGGGCTGACGCCCCTGAGTCGTGACCAAAGTGCATGGCAGCCAACTCCAGCACTGTGAAGCGTGCGAACCCGCGTTCCGCGTTTGGGCGATTAGGTCGCCCGTGACCGAGTCTCGGATTTCGACTTGGAACCGGTCGCTCGTGAACGTATCCCCAATCCAAACGGAAACGACGCTGAGTGAATCCAGCGTGTTGCGGTAGTATTGGGAGACTTTGTTGTTTGGGGCGACGGAGTCTGTCTGCGCGATGCAGCCACGATAGGGCACCACATCGTAGCTTTTCGTTGCCGCCGACAGCAGCGTCGCCAGCGCCGTGGCTGCAATGACAGCCACAAGCATCAGACGTTTCATTTCTACCTCCTATTATTGCTTCACTATCTTCAGCACGCCGGGCTGGCCTTCCATGCCGGCTCTCAAGAAGTATAGACCGGGTGTCAGGTGTCCGAGCTCGATTCTAGTCCTCCTTTCGTTGGTAGAGCCGGGGGCTACGTTGACGGACGCGACTTCTCTGCCGGTCGCGTCAAACAGCGTGAACCGGCAGAATGAAGTCAAAGGTGAAGTCATGGTGACATCTACCCAGCTCCGAGCTGGGTTAGGCGCAAGACGGATGCCACTTCTTGGCCGCGACGGCTTGGCGGCTTCAGCGACACCGGTGGCCGTAGTCTCGAAGATGCAGACCCCGGCATCTTGCGTCGCCACGTACACGTACGGCGAGTCATAGACCAGCCGCCAGCCGATGTACGGCAGGCTATGAAGTGCAATCACCCTCATGTTGTGCGGGTCGGCCACGTTCACGAGTCGCAGACCATCCGAGCAGGCCAAATACGCCAGCGAGTCAACGACTACGACATCATAGACCATGTGACCGAAGGTAAGCGAGTCCACGGGCGTCGGTGCTGCTGGGTTGGCGACGTTCCAGACGAACAGACCAACGTTTGGCAGATAGGCAAGCGTGTCCTTGACGAAGACGCTCCATGCTCCACGTGCTATCGAGCCAACGGTTTCTGGTTGACTCGGATTCGCAACGTTGATAATCGCAAGCGGGTACGTCGATACGTAGGCCAGACTGTCCTGCAGGCACATCCCGGACGTGTAGTCCGGCAAAGATAGCGTCCCCACGACCTGCGGCTGGCGCGGCCGGGCGACGTTGATCACCAGGAACCCGTAGTTCTGTGCCACATAGACGAAGCTGTCACGGAGCACAACGTCCTGCGGGAAGCCGCCCAGCGAGCACCCGGCGACGATTTGCGGGCGAAGAGGGTCGGCAACTGAGACTGTACGGAAGTAAGGATTGGGCCACCAGCCCATGTACGCGAAACTGTCACGCGCCGTGACGGTGTAGCAGGGCTCACCCACGAACGCAGAATCCAGACCCGAGATACAGGTAGGTCGCGTCGGGTCGCTCACGTCCAGCAGCCGCATGCCGCAGTAGGAAGATGCAACGTAGCAGTGGTGGCCGTCAACATCCAAATCCGAGGCCGACCCCGTCTTCAGCAGCCATGTCCTTAATACGGCGTTGCTCAGGTTGTTGATGTCAACGACGGCCAAGCCGTCATACTCGTTTGCATCGAACGCGCGGTGCAGACTGAGGCTGGCCCAGACGCCCCAGTTGCCGTCGTAGGTGGTACGCAGCGAATCAAGGAAGACCGGGTGCGTCGAGTCCGCAATGCTGATTGTCTGAAACGGCTGCGGGTTCTCTACGCCCACAGCTCTGCCCGACACGAATGCCAACGAGCTATCGAGGTAGATGTCGTGCCCGCCGAGGTCGTTCAGACGGGCCAGCAGACGCGAGTTCGCGGGATCAGAGATGTCGAGAGTGATGAACCGGACGGGATATGGCTCGCCGGTCTCTTCGTAGCTCGCACAGACCAGGTTGCCTCGCGCGGTGGCGGAAAGCGCATGGCCACAGGGGTAAGAACCGACCTCGTGCGGGCTGGCCGGGTTCGACACGTCCACAAACGCAAAGCCTCCGCTCTGGCAGACGACAACCGTATTGCCTGAGCCTGTCGTGGCTGAGCCGGCCTCTGGCTCCGACCCGAGTTCATACAGGTTGGCCGGGTTGGCTATGCTCAGGGAATGGAACGTGTCCCGCCTGATGTAGAAGAGGAACGTGTCCCGTATCCAGAAGTCTCCGACCGGCCCGAGCAGCTCGCCGCGCCTGACCGGCATTGTCGGGTCGGCCACGTTCCAGACCTCAAGGTCGGCATTGCTGCTGGTGTAGAGCAGCGAGTCCTCAAGGCACGACTGCGCCGTCAACGATGGGAACTGAATCTCGGAAAGCACGCGCGGGCTGTCCGGATTGGCAAAGCTCAGCAGCGCTACCTCGCTACCCAGCGTGAGCACGACCAGCGTGTCCTTACCCGTGACTTCCGCCGCCGGCCCGCGACCCCACTTCGAGACCAGTCTTAGGCCGGAGTCGCTC
>CAIVTL010000675.1 GCA_903908785.1 Caldifarciminota bacterium
GCTTCGGTCATGTGGGACGCGCGGGATGAGCATGGCCCACGCGTGCCGAAAGGGTCTATTTCGTGCGAGTCGCGCAGGCTCAAGCCGAACCGACTGCGTTGCTTATCCCTGATGCCGTGACGCAGCCGGGGCAGGCGCCACGCCTGCCCCGCACTCACTGACTCCTAACTGCTACCTGCTAACTATCTCGTCTTCACGACCCGCACCGTGGCTTGCGCTTGCGCCTGGGCTTGCGCCATACGCAGGAAGTAGACCCCGGCCGGAAGTCCCGCGCCAATCTTGTCGCCTCTTGCCACACCGACCTGCCGGCCCGAATGGTCGAAGATGCTGAACTCGTCCCGCTCATGCCCGACAATCCGGCAGTAGGCAACAAACGGGTTGGGCCACGCAGAGACCGTCCCTCGCCCCTCGCCCCGCGTCCCTCGCCCCTCGCCGACTCCTGTTTCAAGCTGCCAGGCATAGCACGACCCGCCCGCGGTCCCGGCCAGAAGCGAGAAGCCGTCCTCCCCGGCAAACCCCAAGCTCGTGACCTTCCGCCCGCCGAGCCCGGTGTTCATCGCGGTCCAGCTCCCGCCCGCGTCATACGACACCGACACGCCGTTGTCTCCGCCGATGTACATCGTGTCCGGGCTGAACGGATGCAGCTTGATTGCCTTCAGATGGGTCCCGCCGCCGACGCCGGTCCATGACGTTCCGGCATCCGTGGTGCGAATGGTCCCGGAAGGCGTGGCGGCATAGACGAGGTTCGGGTTCGTGGGCGCGATGCTCAGGCTGAGCACCGTGTCGGAGGGCGTGGTGCCGGTCGCGGCCCAGGTCACGCCGAAATCCGTGGACCGGTACGCCGCGCCGGCTCCATTTGCGCAGCCTGCCGCATACACGATATTCTTCTGGCTGGGCGCAACCGCCAGCGCATAGCACCAGCCGGGAAACGCCCCGGAGAGATTGCAGCGCGTCCAGGTGCTGCCGGCGTCATGAGAATACGACACGACGAATGACCAGTTGGTCTGGGTGCTCGGCCCTTTGCCGCCGGTCAGGACGATGTTGGCCGAATCAGGATGGACGATGCAGCAGCCGCCGTCATCGTAGTAAGAGTCTATCTGGTTCCAGACGGTCCCGCCGTCTGTGCTCTTGAAGAGCTCAGACTGCCCTCAGCCTGAGCCTTCGAGCGCATACATGATGTCATTCCCCCCGCCGGGCGCAAGCCCGATGCCGCAGATGGCGCCGCACGACAGGAAGTCCTGGCAGCGCATCCAGTCACTCCCGGCGTCGGTTGAGCGGAACACGCCGTTCGTGGCGCATTCCAGGTAGACGTTGCTCATGTCCCACGGGCTTGAACTTATGGTCGAGATGGTAGCGATGCGGATGCCCGAGTTCGCCCCGTTCCAGTGCGCGCCCCGGTCAACGGTCTTCATGATTCCCTTCGCGCCGGGGGAGTAGATGACGTCGCCGTCCAACGGGTCCGTGAACAGTGCGCCGCCCTTGCTCTGCTGCACATTGCCGGGTTGAATTGCCCAGGTTGCGCCCGAATCGGTCGAGACGTACAGGCAAGGCAACGTGTCGTAGCCGAGACAATAGGCAAGAGCCGGATTGGCCGAAGTCGATGCCACATCGAATGCCATGGTTATCTCGTCTGCCCGTTTCCACGACTCGCCGGCATCGGTTGTCCGGTACAGGCCGTCGCTGGCCGCGGCGAGTACGATGTCCGGGTCCGCCGGGTTCACCGCCAAGCCTTGCACATAGGTCGTCGTCGGCAGCCCGCCGCTGGCCGAAACCCAGTGCGCGCCGCCGTCCGTGGACTTAAAAACCAGGCCATAGGCGCAGCCGGCATAGACCGTGCCCGCATGCACCGGGTCGCAGGCTACGCAATACGCATAGCCCGTGTCCGGGTCAAGTGTGGTCGGACTCCAGCTCTGCCCGTAGTTGGTCGATATCATGACGACCGGGACTGCGTATGTACTGTAGATGTACCCGCTGGCGAACAACCGGCCCGCGACTAGCGGGTCCGCGGTGAGTCCCTGCGCGGTCGCCGGCAGGCTGTAGCTCGCCCACGACGCACCGCCGTCGGTCGAACGATAGACCGCAGCGGAAGTCAGACCATAAAGGTAGCTTGATTGATGAGGGTCAACGCGCAGCGCGTTGACGCTGTAGTCCGGCAGCCGGCCCACACTGGTCCAGTCGCTGCCGCCACTCGTGGTCTTGAACACGCGCGAACTGTCCGGATACTCGTACGGCAGAGCGTACAGCGTGGCCGGGTTCTGCGGGTCCAGGGCCAACGCATTGACGGTTCCGCCGTCCGGGCCGATTGCGACCCACTCGGCATGGGATATCGAAGCCAGCGCCACCAGCGCCAGCGCGAACCTGACGATTTTGACCATAAGCACTCCTTTTCTGCCCCCATAATCTAACACCCGCACCCCGGCCCTGTCAAGTTCAGTGGCGCGGAAGGAACTATCCGCAGATTACGCAGATTACATAGCGCGGCCTCGGAGGCCGCAACCAAACCTGATGGAACCACAGATGAACACGGATGAACACAGATTGA